>WBUW01000028.1 GCA_008933495.1 Pseudorhodoplanes sp. | reverse complement strand
CCTGCGCGCGCTCGGGCGCATGGCGCCATCCGGTCGTGGGGCTGTGGCCGGTTTCGCTGCGGCACGATCTGCGCAAGGCGCTGGTCGAGGAGGACCTGCACAAGATCGAAATCTGGACGACGCGTCACGGCATCGCCGTCGTGGAATGGCCGGATCGGCCGGTCGATCCGTTCTTCAACGTCAACACGCCGGAAGATCGCGCGCGCGCGGCCGATCTTGTCGCGCAAGCCCGCGATGCTTCGCCGGCCTGATCGCCTGGCAGCGTCTGCAAGATGTGACGATGAAGCCGCTGTGCGGCGCCGATGCGCTCAGCCGAGCAGCACCGGATAGGGGATGAATGCGACGGTCGCGCCGGGCTCGACCGCGGTCGCATTTTCAAAAAGCTCAACCACGCCGTCGGTCTCGGTGAGCGAGGTAATCACGCCGGCGCCCTCGCGTTCGTATTTCAGCGCCTCGATCTGCCCGTCGGCGGCGCGCCGCAGCGCGGCCCGCACATATTCACGCCGGCCCGCCTTCTTGCGGTAGGCGAACGCCGCCCGCACCGGAAGCGCGACCAGCGCGCGCGGCTCCGCGCCGGCCAGCCGCCGCAGCAGCGGGCGCACGACGCGCGCAAAGGTCACGAAGGCGGCGACCGGATTTCCGGGCAGGCCGACAAAGGCCGCCCCCCTGACGACGCCCATGGCAACCGGCCGGCCGGGCTTGATCGCCACGCGCCAGAACACCAGCCGCCCGACGGTCTCGATGGCGTTGCGCACATGGTCGGCTTCGCCGGTCGATACGCCGCCGCTGGTGACGATGAGATCGTGGCCGGCGGCGGCTGCCAGCAGTTCCTGCGCGATGCGCTTTCGATCGTCGGCGACGATGCCGAGATCGGTGACCGCCGCGCCCGCGCGTTCGAACAGTCCGGCCAGCAGGCTGCGGTTGGCGTCGAACAGGCGCGGCCCCTCGCGCGAGCTGCCCGGTTCGACGATTTCGTCACCGGTCGAGAACAGGGCCACGCGCACGCGCCGGCGCACATCGATCTCGGCCAGCCCGATGGCGGCGGCCAGCGCCATATGCTGCGGATCGATGACGCGGCCTTGCGGCAAGGCGACCGTGTTCGCCCGGATGTCCTCGCCGGCAAGCCGGCAATTGGCGCCCTTGTTCAGTCCGGGCGGAACGATCACGCAGCCGTTTTCGACGCGGCAATCCTCCTGCATGAACACGGTGTCGGCCGCCGCCGGCATCGGCGCGCCGGTGAAAATCCGTACCGCTTCGCCGGCCGCGACCGGCCGACCCGCGGAATGCCCGGCCGCAACGCGGTCTGCGACGCGCAGCCTTGTCTCCGCGTCGGGCGCGAGGTCGGCGTGGCGGACCGCGTAGCCGTCGACCGCGGAATTGTCGAACGGCGGCAGATCGATCGGCGCCGGAATGTCGCGGGCCACCACCCGCCCGAGCGCGCGCGCAACCGCAACCGGCTCGGTGTCGGCAACCGGATCGATCCGTTCGCGAATGAGGGCTTCGAGATCGTCGACCGGCAGCAGGGGTCCGTCGAATGCAAAGCAATCGTCGGTCAGTTGCGCCATTACGAAACCTCTTCGGCCGCCGTGATCCGCTCGAGCGGGATGGCTTCCGCCAGCAGGACGTCGGCAATCCGCTCGGCGTCATCGATGTCGAGAACGGGAAGCTGGGCGCCGGCAATCGGTCCGTCGGAGGCGATCGCGACAATCCAGGCATCGTTCACGCAAAGCAGCGGCTTGCCGACTTCGGCGCGGTGGATTTCGAGTTTCGGAATGGGCTCGCGCTTGAAACCTTCCACGATCACGAGATCGACGGCGGACATCCGGCCGAGCAGTTCGCGCAGTCCGGGCTCGGGCCCGGCGCGCAGTTCGTGCATGATCGCCCAGCGTTTGGCGGACGAGATCAGCACCTCGGAGGCGCCGGCGGCACGGTGCACGTAGGAGTCCTTGCCGGGCTGATCGAGATCGAAGCCGTGATGGGCGTGCTTGATGGTCGAAACGCGTTTTCCGCGCGCGACGATGCACGGGATGACGCGGGACAGAAGCGTGGTCTTGCCGGCACCGCTCCAGCCTGCGAGTCCGATGACTTTCATGGATCCTCTCATGCGTCCTATATAGCAAAGCGCCCGGCGGTTTCCTTCTCGACGCCGCATTTTTCGGCGAAGGGGCCTGCGGCTGTTCGGCCGGGTCGCCGGCCGGCGCCTTCTTTCCGGTTCATATTTCGGTTCATGGGTCGTCGGCCAGGCGCATGCCCAGTTCGCGGATGCGCTGCCTTGTCCGGGTATCCTGCAAAGCGGCAAGAAACGCCTTGACCGCGGGCCGATCGCGGCGCGCCTCCAGCAGAAGAAAATCGTAGTCTTCCGGCGCGATAGGCAGGAATTCCAGACCATACATCGTTGCGACCGTCCCGATCGCGATCCCCCAGTCGGCGCGCAACTGCGCCACCGCCGCCGCCACCGCATTGTGCGATTTCGGCTGGTTGGCATAGCCTTGCGGGCGCCGGTCGCCGAGCAGACGGTCGATCAGGATGCGCGTGCCGGCGCCGGCATTGCGATTGACCATCATGCAGTCGGGATCGGCAAGTGCCGCCGCAATCGCTTCGCTCGCGTTCTTGCCGGCAAACCGCGGATCGCCGCGCCGGTACAGGAAGCCCTGCATCCGCTGCCATCCTTTTACCAGCGACAGGCCGGGGGAGAGCAGGTGGCGGTTATAGACCCCGCTTTGCGGGTCGAGCAGGTGCACGGGGGCAAGATCGCACTCTGCACGCCGCGCCGCGGCGACCCCGCCCTGGCTGCCGACCGCAAGGGTGCGCACCGAGAAACCCTGCTCCGCCACGGCGCGCACGGCGATATCGAGCGCCACGTCATGACTGCCGGTCAGCACGAGGTCGGGCGCCCGCGCGGCCGCGCCGATCAACGTGACGCGCGCCTGTGTGCCGGGATCGAGCGTGCTCGCCAGCGCATCGATCTCCACAAAGCCGTCGGCCTGCGAGAAGGCGGTGACCGCGCCCGACCCCTTCGGCGAGGGAAAGGCGATCATTTCGTCGCCGGCTTGCACGAGCGACACCAGCGCGAATTCCTTGCGGCCGATTTCCGAGGCGATGCGCACGGGAATTTTTGCGCTCACGGTGCGGGCCGCTTCCGGGGGCAGGCCGGCCCAGGCCCTGATCACCGGAGCGACGAAGGCGTGAAAGGTGAAAATCGCCGACGTCGGAAAGCCCGGCAGGACGACGACTGGTTTCGGGCCGATCATCGCAAGGCAGAGCGGCTTGCCGGGCTTGAGCGCAACGCCGTGCACAAGAATGCCGGGCGCGCCGAGGTGGGACACGATGCGGTGGGAAAGGTCGCCCGCGCCTTTGGAGGTGCCGCCGCTGAGCACCACCATGTCGCATTCGTCAAGGCCGCGCCGCAGCGCCGCTTCGAGTGCGGCTTCGTTGTCCGGCCGCGCGCCGTAGGCAACCGGCATTCCGCCGCATTCTTCCACCGCCGCGGCGATGATCGCGCCATTGCTGTCGTAGATGCCGGCGGCCCGCAGCGGCGCGCCGGGGGCGATCAGTTCGTCGCCGGTCGAGAGCACCGCCACTTTCGGCCGCCGCACGACCGCGCATCCGGCAAGCCCGCACGCCGCCAGCACGCCGATCTCGCGCGAGCCGATCTGCGTGCCGGCCCGCATCAGCGTTTCGCCTTGCGCGATGTCGGAGCCGGCGTACGAGACGAACTGTCCGGGTGCGGCGCTGCGGCGGATGTCAACCGCGGGCCGCTGCGGAGTGTCGGCAAGATCGGTATGCTCGATCATGATGACGCAATCCGCGCCGCGCGGAATCATCCCGCCGGTGGCGATCGCGGTTGCTGTTCCGGCGGCGATTTCGATCGCGGGGGCAGTTCCGCAGGCGATCACCTCCGCATTGAGCCGCAGCCGAACCGGCGCGGTCTCGCGCGCGGTCAGCGTGTCGGCGGAGCGGACGGCGAATCCGTCGACATTGGAGCGGTCGAAGGGCGGCACGTCGATCGGGGCTGCGATATTGGATGCGAGCACGCGCCCGCGCGCCTCGTGCAGCGCGACGGTCTCGGCCGCGCGGGAGCTGAGCCTCAGGTGCGCGTGAAAGCGGCGGGTGGCTTCCTCGGGCGATACGACTTCGAGAAACTGCTCCTGGCGCGCGGCATTGCGGACCGCGCGCATGAGTTCGGCCTCGTCCCGGTCCGCCTCGGTCATGGCCAGTCGCTCACGCTGACGGACATGCCGGCAGGGAAACCTTCGCTGCCCGCCGGCACGACCACAAAGCCGTTCGCGCGCGCCATCGCCTGCAGCGGCCAATAACGTGCGGCGAGCGGCTCGGCGATCGTGCCGTCGCGGCGCACGAGCACGAAGTCGGTCACGCCGATGGTCGAGCTGACCTTGCGGGTCAGCGCCGCCGGCGCCGCCGGATGGGATTCGGCGCGTCCGCCAAGGCGCGCCAGCAGCGGCCGGCCGAGCGCGAGCCAGCAGGCCGATACGGCGTCGATGCGGCCCGGAAACATGAGCAGCGGCACGCGGCCAAGGATTGCGACGGCCGCGGTTTCGCCGGGACTGAGTGCGATGCCGTGCGCCACAAGACCGGCGGCGGGCGGCAGGTCGGCGACGGACCGGTCCTCGCGTCCGGTCCCGGTTCCGCCGATCACGATGACGGCATCGTGGTCCGCGGCAGGTGCCGGATCGAAGGCAAATGTGTTTTTCTCGCGATGATCGAGCGCCGCCGCGCCGCCGTCGTTTTCGATCGCGGACATGAGCAGGGCGGCGGCGGCGCCGATGAACGGATCGTCCGGACGCGCCAGCGCAACGATCCGTATGCGCGGGCGGCGTACGGCAACGCGCGCAAGACCGGCGGCCTGAAGGAGGGCGATGTCGGCATTGCGCAAGCGCTCGCCGGCGCGGCGCAGGATCTGCGCGCGCGCAACGTCGCCCCCGGCTTGCAGGACGCCGTCGAAGGGAGCAATGGCGACCAGGATTTCGGCGCGACCGCCGGTCAGCGCGAGGTGTTCGGGCGGCAGCACGGCATCCGCTGCGGCGGGAAGCGGTTCGCCCGCCTCGATGCGCGGCGGCATCGTGCCCGGTATCGCCGGCGCATACGAGCTCGCATCCGCCGTCCATTCCGCGCGCACCGCCCAGCCGTCGCGCAGCGCGAGCGGGCGCGGCGGAACCGCGTCCGGACACGTGCAATCCTGCGCAAGAATGGCGCCGCCGGCCGCGCCGGTTTCGACCAGCGCCGCCTCCACCGGATCGAGCGCATCGAGCCGGGCGAGGACGTCGGATAGCGGCGTCAGGCGCGCAATGCGTTGCGGGGACGGGGCGTCGGAGGCCATGGCCTGTTCTGGCGAAGGCGCAATCAGGGGTCAAGAAATCGCTCGCCGTCGCGGTAAGAGTTTGATGGCTTGACGCACGCGCCCCGCGGCGGGCAGTGTTTTTTCATAGCCGCGGCCTATCCCATGATCGAAAAAGCCATCAATCTGCGTGGTCTGAAATGTCCGTTGCCGGCCCTGCGCACCCGCAAGGCGCTGTCGGGTCTTGCCGCCGGCGACATTATTGTCGTGGAATGCACCGATCCGCTCGCGGCGGTCGACATCCCCAACCTGCTGCGCCAGACCGGGGATGCGCTTGAATCGTCGGCCAGCGCCGACGGGGTCCTGACCTTCCGGATTCGCAAAGCTTGATGTTTCACGCATGATTTTCCGCCGATGGACAGCACGGTGCGTTTCGACGATGGTTCGCGCCCGCCGCGAACGCGGATCCTCTTTTGCCGGACGGCCCTGACATGACTGCCCTGCGCGCTTCCGAGGCCCTGGCCCGCTTCACCGTCCTCGACCTGTCGCGCGTGCGCGCCGGCCCCACCTGCGTGCGCCAGCTCGCGGACTGGGGCGCCAATGTCATCAAAATCGAGGCGCCGGAACGGCTGGAGCCGGGCGATCCGATCGGCGGCGCGCGCCATGCCGGCGACTTCCAGAATCTGCATCGCAACAAGCGCTCGATCACGCTCGATCTGAAATCGGAGGCCGGCCGCGCGGCGCTGCTGCGCCTGGTACGCAAGGCCGACGTCGTGGTCGAGAATTTCCGTCCCGACGTGAAGACGCGGCTGGGCATCGACTATCCCGCCTTGCGCGCGGTCAATCCGCGCATCGTCTATGCCAGCATTTCCGCCTACGGCCAGACCGGGCCCTATCGCGAGTGGCCGGGCTTCGACCAGATCGCGCAGGGCATGGGCGGGCTGATGTCGATCACCGGCCTGCCCGGCCAGGGACCGGTGCGCGCGGGCGCGGCGGTCGCCGACGTGGCGGCCGGACTGTTTGCGGCGCTGGGCGTGCTGGTCGCGCTGCTCGAACGCGAGACGTCCGGCGCGGGACAATATGTCGAGACCTCGCTGCTTGAATCGCAGATTTTCAGCCTCGACTTCCAGGCCGCGCGCTGGCTGATCGACCACGTGGTGCCGAAACAGGCCGGCAACAATCATCCGACCAGCATTCCGACCGGCGTCTACCGGACGCGCGACGGCCACATCAATATCGCGACCACCGGCCAGCCCACCTGGGTGCGGTTCTGTAAGGCCATCGGCGCGGAACATTTCATGACGCATCCCGATTATGTCAGCGCGGAGCTGCGCTCGCGCCATCGCGACGCGCTCAATGCCGGGATCGAGAAAATCCTGCAGACCCGTACCAGCGCCGAATGGATCGACCGCCTCAATGCCGAAGGCGTCGCCTGCGGCCCGATCTATGCCATCAATGAAATGTTCGAGGACCCGCAGGTCAGGCATCTCGGCATCGTCACCACGATGCAGACGCCGGCGCGCGGGCCGCTCGACGTGATGCGCCAGCCGGTCTCGCTGTCGCGCACGCCGAGCGCGATCGTGCGGCACACGCCCGAACGCGGCGAACATACCGAGGAGGTGCTGGCCGAATTTGGATTTTCGCGCGAAGAGATCGCCGCGCTGCGCGCGGCCGACGCCCTCTGATCATACAGGCAGAAAGCACGGATCGCGATGACCATCACCGACAAGATGCTGGCGCGGAAGGACGGCCGTATCGGCTACGTGATTTTCAACAATCCCGCGCGCCACAATGCCGTATCCATGGAGATGTGGGACGCCACCCGCACGATCCTGGACGGCTATGAAAAGGACGGCGATGTGCGGGTCGTGGTGCTGACGGGCGCCGGCGGAAAGGCATTCGTGTCCGGCGCCGACATTTCGAAATTCGGCGCCGAACGCGCGACGCCGGAGGCGGTCGAGATCTATAACAAGATGACCGACATGGCCTATGCCGGAATCCACGACTTTCCGAAGCCGACGATTGCGATGATCGACGGCTATTGCATCGGCGGCGGGCTCGGGCTGGCGGCGAGCTGCGACATGCGCATCTGTTCCGACAAGTCGCGCTTTGCGGTACCGGCCGCCAAGCTCGGACTCGGCTACGACTATGCGGGCCTGCGGCGGCTGATCGACATCGTCGGTCCGTCGTTCGCGAAGGAAATCTTTTTCACCGCCCGCCAGTTCGACGCCGAGGAAGCGCGCGCGATGGGTCTCGTCAACCGCGTCGTCGCGGCTGCCGGACTGGCCGATTATGTGAAGACCTGCGCGAATTCGATCGCCGACAACGCGCCGCTGACCCTCGGGTCGGTGAAACTCATTGTCGGCGAAATCCTCAAAGACGAGCGCGCGCGCGACCTCGCCAAGGCCGCCGCATCGGTCAAACGCTGCTTCGACAGCGCCGACTATGTCGAAGGCCGCACCGCATTCATGGAGAAGCGCAAGCCCGTTTTCACCGGCCGCTAAAGCGGGATGATTTTTCCTCGAATCGACATCCCGCTTCAGCTCTTTGTTTGAGCATGATCTTTTCCGAAAACCGCTGCACACTTTTCGGGATCATGCTCTAGCGGCGAGTGACCGCGGGCGCGGAGAAATGCTAAAAGCGCCATCCTTGATCCTGTTTCCGTCAATCCACGAGGCATCCCGAGGCATCCCATGTATACCGATCTGCAGCTTTTCATCGACGGCGAATGGCTCAAGGGCGGCGGCCGCAAGAGCGAGGACGTGCTCAACCCGGTGACGGAGAAGCCGCTCGCGCAATTGCCGCATGCCAGCACGGCCGACCTCGACCACGCCCTTGAGGCGGCCAAGCGCGGCTTTGCGACCTGGCGCGCCATGTCGGCCTATGACCGCTGCACGATCATGCGCAAGACCGCCGGCCTCATGCGCGAGCGCCACGACCAGATTTCCAGGGTACTGGTGCAGGAGCAGGGCAAGGTCTATGCGGAGGCGCGCGCCGAGACGCTGGTCTCCGCCGACATCATCGACTGGTACGCGGAAGAAGGCCGCCGCTGCTACGGACGCATCGTGCCCGGCCGCGTCAAGGGCACGCGCCAGCTCGTGATGCAGGAGCCGGTCGGCGTCGTCGCCGCGTTCACGCCGTGGAATTTCCCGGTGCTCACGCCCGCCCGCAAGCTTGGCGGCGCGCTCGGCGCCGGCTGCTCGATCATCATGAAGGCGTCGGAGGAGACGCCGGGCACCTGCATCGAGATGGTGCGCTGCTTCGTCGATGCCGGCTTGCCCAAGGGCGTCATCAATCTCGTGTTCGGTGTTCCGGCCGAAGTGTCGGAACATCTTCTTGCCAAGGATGCGGTGCGCAAAATTTCGTTCACCGGCTCGATCCCGGTCGGCAAGCGTCTCGCCGTGCTCGCCGCCAGGGGCATGAAGCGCACCACCATGGAGCTGGGCGGGCATTCGCCGGTGGTGGTGTTCGGCGATGCCGATCCGGAAAAGGCCGCCGATACGATCGCCGCCTTCAAGTATCGCAATGCCGGGCAGGTCTGCATTTCGCCGACGCGCTTCTACGTGCAGGAAGGCGTCTACAAGAAGTTCCTCGACCGCTTCACCGAATATGCCAAGGGCATCAAGATCGGCGACGGCCTCGAAAAAGGCATCAGCATGGGCCCGCTTGCCAATGCCCGCCGCCTCGATGCGATGGACACGTTCGTCGCCGACGCCAAGCAGCGCGGCGGCAAGATCCTGACCGGCGGATCGCGCCGCGGCAACCAGGGCTATTTCTACGAGCCGACGGTGATCACCGATCTGCCCGACGACGCAAAGATCATGACCGAGGAACCGTTCGGCCCGCTCGCGCCGATCGTCACCTTCAAGACCTTCGACGAGGTGGTCGAGCGCGCCAATTCGCTGCCGTTCGGTCTGGCGGCTTACGCCTTCACGAGTTCGAACGCGACGGCGGCGGCGATCGGCGATGCCATCGAATCGGGAATGGTCGGCGTCAATTCGATCGCGATTTCCACGCCGGAAACCCCGTTCGGCGGCGTGAAGGAATCGGGCCACGGCAGCGAAGGCGGCATCGAGGGCTTAAGCGCCTATCTCAACACCAAGTTCATCTCGCAGGGCTAGATGTGAGCTTTCAATAGGTTGGCCATCCGGTCCGAACCGAGGAAGCTGGAGTTGTCGAAGCTTCAGTTTTCCGAAGGACAGAACCGGATGAACATCCACAAGAATGCTCGTCTGACGCCGCGTGGTCGAGAGCGGATTGTGCAGCAGGGATGGGCGGGCAGACGCCGAAGCGGGAACCGGTTCGGCGCAAGATCGCGCGAAAAACAATAGATCGCATGCGCGGTCCGATTCAATCCGAACGGATTATGCCCTCGGGCCGCAACAGGGTGAGGCGGAGAGGCATTACCGCTTGCCTGTTTCGTTTCGGTCAGCCTGCCGGCAGGCGCGCCAGATTTTCTCCGGCGTTGCCGGCATGTCCATGTGGGCGGCGGCGCCGCTCGGAATAGCATCGGCAATGGCGTTCATGATGGCGGCGAGCGAAGCAGTGATTCCCGCCTCGCCGACGCCCTTGACGCCGAGCGGATTGGTCCTGGCCGGCACCGGCAACATGGCCTCGCGCAGGTCGGCCGGCATGTGATGGGCGCGCGGCATGGCATAGTCCATGAACGAGCCGGTGATGAGCTGGCCGCTGCCGCGGTCGTAAACCGCGTTCTCCAGGAGCGCCTGGCCGAGGCCTTGCGCCACGCCGCCATGGATCTGGCCTGCGGCGAGCGCCGGGTCGAGGATGTTGCCGCAATCGTCGACCGCAATATAGGCGACGACCTGCGTCGTTCCCGTCTGCGGGTCGATCTCCACTTCGGCGACGTGACAGCCGTTCGGAAAAGCTTGCGGCGTGTCGACCGCAACCTTGGTGTCGAGATTTTCCGCAATCACGCCCGCTTCTGCGAGCGCTGCGGCCTGTTCGGCCAGTTCGAACAGGCCAATGCGGCGGTCGGTGCCGCTCACTTCGAAAAAGCCGGCGCGGTAGGCGATGTCCTTTTCGGACGCTTCCAGAATATGGGAGGCGATGGCGCGACCTTTCGCCAGCATGACGCCGGTCGCGTGCACGGTGGCGGCGCCGGCGGTGATGGTCGAGCGCGAGGCGACCGACGGAAAACCCCGGATATCGAGATCGCTGTCCCCGTGCCGGTGGCGGATCTTGTCCGCCGGCAGCCCGAGCCGCTCGGCCACGATGCGCGGAAACACGGTCGCATGACCCTGCCCGGTCGATTGCACGTTCAGGCCGAGCACGATCGTGCCGTCTCCGGGGAAAGCGAGCAGGGCGCCTTCGGTCGGCACGCCGCCGGAATGTTCGAGGAAGCAGGACAGGCCGAGGCCGCGCAGTTTGCCTTTCGCCTTGGCCGCGCGTTTGCGTTTCTTAAGGCCATCATAATCGGACAATGTGAGCGCCCTGGCGAACACGGCCGGGAAATCGCCGCTGTCGTAGGTGTTGCCGACTGCCGTCCTGTACGGCATCGCCGAAGGCGGAATGAAATTGCGCCGCCGCAGCGTGGTGCGGTCGATGCCGGTCGTGCGCGCGGCCTCGTCGATCAGCCGCTCAAGCAGATAGTTCGCCTCCGGGCGGCCGGCGCCGCGATAGGCGCCGGTCGGCATGGTGTTGGTGTAGAGACAGCGCGTCATCATATCGATGCGCGGAATGCGGTAGACGCCGGGAAAGCAGCGGCCGAAATTGAGCGTGCCGAGCATGATGCCGGCCGAGCCGATATAGGCGCCGAGATTCTGCGCATGGCGGACCCGCAGCGCCAGAAAACGGCCGCGCTGATCGAGCGCGAGCTCCGCGTCGGTGAGGCTGTCGCGCGCCTGATGGTCGCTGGCGAACGCTTCCGAGCGGCTTGCCATCCAGTGCACCGTGCGTCCGGTCCGGCGCGCCGCCACCAGCAGCGCGGCGTATTCGGGATAGACGCCGCTCTTCATGCCGAACGCGCCGCCGACATCCTCGGTGACGACCCGCAACTGGCTTTTCCGGAGGTTCATGATCGCGAGCATGGCGTCACGAACGGAGCCGGCGCCCTGCGTGCCCACGCGCAGCATGTAGCGGCCGCTTGCGCCGTCGAAGCTTGCGGTGGCGCCGCGCATTTCCATGCTGGCGGCGACGAGGCGCTGCTGGCGCAATGAAACGCGCGCAACGTGCGCCGCCGAGGCGATGATGGCCGAGACCGCGTGCGCATTTGCCTCGCTGTCGGCGGCGAGGCCCGGCCACTCGACGGCGAGATTGCCGGGGATTTCGGCGAACACCTGCGGTGCGCCGGGGTGCTGCGCTTCCTCGACATCGACCACGGCTTCGGATTCGTGGTAATTGACCAAGATATTTTCGGCGGCGTCCTGCGCCGCCTGCGGCGAGGTCGCGACCACCATCGCCACCGCTTCTCCGACATGGACGACGCGCTCGCCGGCGAGCGCCGGGCGATGCGGGATCATCGGCTTGGCACCGTTGCGGCCGCTGACCGGGGGATGCCGCACGACGCTGCCGACGCCGGCCATGTCTTTTGCGGTCAGGACGGCGAACACCCCATCCATGGCGCGCGCCGCCGCGGTGTCGATCGACACGATCCGCGCCGCCGCCTGCGGGGAGCGCACGAATACGGCGTGCGCCAGGCCGTCGCGCGCGATGTCGTCGGCATAGCGGCCGCGCCCGCTGACGAAGGCTTCATCTTCGACGCGGCGGCAGGGCGTGTGCGGCGTGGGCACTTGCGGCATGATGACTGATCGCTTGAGCCTTTGCTGGTGACGGAAAGTGGCGCAGTTAGGCGCTGACGGCACGCGATGCGGGTTTGCCGCATGCGATGCCGAATACGCGTTCGGCAAAGCGCGGATAGACTTCGGCCAGTTCGGGCGCCACCCGCTCGCGCATCGTTTGCAGCGTTGCGGCGTCGGGCGCGGGCGTTTCGCCGACGTCGGAGGGACAATCGAAATCGAAACCCGTTTCCGCGATGATTTCCTCGACCGAATGGCCCGGGTGCACGCTCTGTAGGCGGAAGCGGCGGCGGGCGCGATCGAAGGAGAACGCGCAGCGGTTGGTGACGAGCGCGACCGGACCGCCGGTGCGATGGACATGGTCCGGGCTCGTGCCGGGTGCGCTAATGAAATCGACCTTGGGCACCAGGGTCCGGCGCGAATGCTCGACCCGGAACAGGATGACTTTCGGCACGACATAATAGAGATAGCCGGATCCGAACGAGCCGGGAAAGCGCACGGACGGCTTGTCGTGTTCGCCGATGTTGACCAGGTTGATATTGCCCTGTCCGTCGATCTGGCCGCCGGAGAGAAAGAACACGTCGATGCGGCCCTGGCCGGCGCAATCGAACAGTTCGACGCCGCCGCTGGTGAAGAAATTGTGCTTGCGGCTCTGCAGGAGCGACACATAGGGACGGCCGCCGCCGCGTTCGCGCGCAAGCAGCGCGGCGGTCGCGGGAATCGGGGAGGCATTGCCGACCGCGACATGGCGCACGTCGCCGATCAGGTCGGCAATGACGCTGGCCAGCAATTCCTCCTCGCAGAACGGGCGTTCAGGCGGCGCGGCGTGCATGGACGAAGTCTTGCAGGTAGCGAGCGAAGCCTTCCGGGGTGGCAGCGCGTTTCATGTATTCGGCCAGGTGGGCGCCGTCGGCCGGATAGCGGTCGGGCAGGGGCAGCGGCCAGGCGCCACGTTCGGCGACGGCGACCGCATCGACGTAAAATCCCGGCAGCGTGCCGGCGGCGAGCGTCGGGTCGGCGAGCAGGTCGCCCTCGTGCAGCGTCTCCACGGTGACGATTGTCCGGGCCGCAGCGTGGGCGAGCGTGGCGAGATCGCGCTGCCGGCCGATCCAGACATTGCCGTCGCGATCGGCCATCGGTGCATGAAACAGCGCGACGTCGGGCTTGATGGCGGGCAACAGCACGATCGGGTCGCCGTTGGCATAAGGGTTGTCGATCGTTCGCCACTCGCTGCGGTGCGCCATCAGGTCGGAGCCGATCAGGCCGCGCAGCGGCATGAACGGAATGCCCTTCTCGGCGGCCTGCAATGCGGCGTAGATGGCCGGGCAGGTCGCGTCCCTGGTCTTGAGCGTGCCCGCCGTCATCGCCGCGGTGAAGCGCGGCGCCGGGCCGAACTCGCCCATGCTGACGGCGGAGGTTTCCAGCGTCTCCACGCAGCCGGCGCCGATCAGAAGATCGGCCTGCAGCGAGGAGGTGGGCAGCGTAACGAGATGCAGCCGCCTGACGGCGCGGCGGATGAGCGCGCGCGTCGCTTCCATCGCCACGCCGGAAACCTCGCGCGGCACGGCCAGCAGGCAGCCGTCTTCGATGGCGGACAGGGCGTCATCAAGGGGGCGGATGGCAGCCATGCGGTCTCCGGAACGCGTCGCCAACCATAATGCGGCGCCGCGCCCGGCCACAAGCGCACAGGCCCCGCGATTGCGCATTGCTGGTCCCGGCGCGGTCGGCTTGCGGCCGTCGTCCCCTGTGTTACCAGAGCGTGGGATCGGAAACGGAGGGTGCGCCGATGACAAAGAATGCGCAGAAAATCGGCTGGATCGGCATCGGACGCATGGGCTACCCGATGGCCGAACGGCTGCTCAAGGCCGGCCATCAGGTCTCGATCTGGAACCGCACGCGCTCCAAGGCCGAGCCGCTCGCCGCCCACGGCGGCACGGTGGTCCACAAGCCGTCGGAACTCGCCGATGTCGACGTGCTGTTCTCGATCGTGTCGACCGGCAAGGATCTCAAGGAGGTCTATTTCGGCAAGGAGGGCGTGCTCGCCAGCGGCTTGATGCCGCGCATCGTCGTCGACTGCTCGACCATCGCGGTCGAGGAATCGGCCGAAATCCGCAAGCGCCTGCGCGAGCTCAATTCCGATTTCATCGCCGCGCCGGTGAGCGGCAATGCCAAGGTCATCAAGGCCGGCAAGCTGTCGGCGGTCGCTTCGGGCCCCGAACTGTCGTTCCGCAAGGTCGCCGATCTCATCGCCGCATTCGCGCCGAGCGGGGTATCCTATGTCGGCGACGGCGAGCTCGCCCGCGTCTGCAAGATCGCCCATAATGTGATGCTCGGGGTGGTGATCGAGAACCTGATCGAGGTCACCCTGCTTGCCAACAAGATGGGCGTGCCGCGCCATGCCTTCCTGTCGTTCATGAACAATTCGGTCATGGGCTCGATGTTCACGCGCTACAAGTCGCCCGCGCTCGTCAACCTCGACTGGACCACGACCTTCACTCCGGAACTGCTGCGCAAGGACCTCGACCTCGGGCTCGAACTGGGGCGCGAATACGACGTGCCGATGCCGGTGACGGCGGCCACGCGCGAGATGCTGCAGAGCCATTTCGGCGC
>WBUW01000503.1 GCA_008933495.1 Pseudorhodoplanes sp. | reverse complement strand
CCGCCAACGCCTACAGATCGAAAAGAAAGCTCAAGCCCTCGAGGCTTGGTGCGGTCGAGAGGACTCGAACCTCCACTGGTTGCCCAACTAGCACCTCAAGCTAGCGCGTCTACCAATTCCGCCACGGCCGCAAAAATGTGGGGTTTGGCGCCTTTCCGGGCGCCCGGACGGCGAGGGTGTAACAAATCGGATATGGGCGGACAAGGCCGCCGCGGCGGCCCCGCGCCTTCAGCGGGTGTCGGGCGAGCGCGGCAGCATTTCACGGACCTCGACCGCGATCCGGTTGCCGTTCACCACCACGGTCCCGCGGGCGACCGGGAAATTATTGGCAAGGATGTGCACATCATCGTCCTCGCCCGAATCGAGTTCGATGATGGCGCCGCGGCCCAGCCGCAGGACCTGATGGATGGGCATGGTGGAGGTGCCGAGCACCACCGATATATCCAGCGAAACCTTGTCGAGCGTGCTCAATGGACGACGTCCCCTTACGCGATTCCAGAACCGCAAGGTCATCATGCTATGGTGAACGGGTGGTTAACGCCCTGCAGCCCGGCAAGCTCCTGACCATGAACCGCTTCCCCTCGCCCGTCCTTGCCGCGACCCCGGGACCGGACCGGGCGCAAACGGACCAGATGGCCAACCACCTGGTCCGGAATTTCGAGCCGAGGCGCCTGTGACGGCTGAGCGCGATAGAATTACGCTATTGCCGCATGCGAGCGGCCCGCCGGTGGCATGGCGCGTCAGCGACGCCCCGGTCGCCTACGCGACGGCCCTCGTCGAGATGGAAAGGCGCGCGGCGGCGATTGCCGCGGGCGAGGCGCGCGAGCTCGTCTGGCTGCTCGAACATCCCCCGCTCTATACGGCCGGCACGAGCACGCGGCCCGACGATCTCCTCGACGCACGCTTTCCCGTACATGAGGCCGGCCGCGGCGGCCAATTGACCTATCACGGACCCGGGCAGCGCGTGGTCTATCTCATGCTCGATCTCAAGCGCCGTCGCCCGGATGTGCGCGCCTATGTCGCCACCCTCGAAGAATGGATCATCCGCACGCTCGCCGCGTTCAACCTGCGCGGCGAGCGGCGCGAGGATCGCGTCGGGGTCTGGGTCCGGCGCCCGGAGCGCGGCGAAGGCCGTGAGGACAAGATCGCCGCGATCGGAATCCGCCTGAGGCGCTGGGTCTCGCTGCACGGGATTGCGATCAATGTCGATCCCGATCTGACGCACTTTGCCGGCATCGTGCCGTGCGGCGTGAGCGAAAGCCGCTTCGGCGTCACCAGCCTTGTCGATCTCGGCCGGCCGGTGACCATGGCCGACCTCGACGTTGCGCTGCGGCGCGAATTCGAAGCGCTGTTCGGCCCGGTACAGGCGAACGATCAGGCGGCAGCTTCGACCGCCGCAACCGCATGAGCCACGAGTCCCGCACACGATTTCATTGCTGAAAGTCAAATATGCAAAATTAAATAACCGTAATTTGCTCCCGATACGGCGCAAGCATAGCTAGCGCGCAAGGCGCCAGGGGAGATTGCCGTGAAAATCTGGCTTTTGAAAATCCATCGCTGGACGACGCTTGTGTTCGCCGTTCCGCTGGCGATCCTGATCGTGACCGGCCTTATTCTCTCGTTCGAACCCGCAATGATCGGCTCTGCCGGCAACAGTGCGGTGTCGCTTGAGGCCGTTGAACGTGCTCTGGCACGACACGATCCCAATGGCAGCGCGGGCTCGATCATCGTACGCGGCTATGCCGGCACGCTGTCCATCGGCGGGGTCCGGCCGGGCCAATTCCTGCATATCGACCTTGCCACCAACCAGCCGGTGGCCTCGCCGGGCGCGCTCGCGCAGTTTTTCACCACCTCGCGGCGGCTGCACGAAGCTTTTCTTTCGGATCTCGGCTGGCTCGTGACGGCATCGACATTTGCGCTGCTCGTGCTGATTGCCCTCGGCTTGCTGATGGGCTGGCCGCGCCTGCGCAACACGCTCGCCGGCTGGCACAAGGGGACCGGCTGGGGCCTGCTGCCACTCCTCATTCTCAGCCCGCTGACCGGGCTCCTGCTCGCTTTCGGCGTGACCTTCACCGCACCGCCGGCAGCCGGCGGCGGCGCGCCGGTGCCTTTGCGCGAAGCCGTCCGCCTCGTCGGCGCACAATACGATCTTGCGCGCGTCACCTGGATCAGGCCGATGCGCGGGGCGCTGCGCGCGCGCATCGATGACGGCGGCGAGATGCGCCTGTTCACCGTGACCGCCACGGGCCTGCAGCCGACGGCGCGCAACTGGCCGCGCCTGCTCCACGAAGGCAACTGGAGTGGCTACCTTTCGGTCTTCATCAATGTCGCGACATCGATCGGGCTGGTTGTCCTGCTGACCACCGGCCTCCTGATGTGGGTACGGCGGAAACTCCGCCGGCGCGCGCCGGCACCTGCGCGGGCCTAAATCGTCGGC
>WBUW01000027.1 GCA_008933495.1 Pseudorhodoplanes sp. | reverse complement strand
AATCTGCGTATCCGCGCACATCGATCGCATTCTGCGGACAAGCCTTGACGCAGGAGTAGCACTCCCAGCACATGTTAGGCTCGATGTTGTAGGCGCGACGATAGGTCTGATCGATGTGCATGATGTCCGAGGGACAGATGTCGACGCAATGTCCGCATCCGTCGCACCTTGTCATGTAGACGAAGGTAGGCATAAGTCGGCTCCTTATCTGTTCCTGTAGATCTTGCGGACCGCTTTTTTAATAGTGGCGGGGCGCTTCGCGCTTGATGCCAAGTCCCATGTGCATTGGAGCGTCTCGCAACAGTTCCATGGAATGTCTTTTCTGCTGTTCGGGATCGTCACGGGTCAGCGTCGGCAGGTTCTGGGCTGAAGCATTGGCCTTGGAAACTCTTTTCTCGAACGCAGCGGCCGGCTTGAAGAACATGTGGGAGAACTTCGACCACGGGATCGATGCGAACAGTACCGTGGTGTTGATAAGGAAAAGCCCCAGGAAGACAGTGGCCCAGGTGGTGTTGCCCGCATGCTGCAGCCAAGCCCAGATCAGGCCGAAGGTTGCGCTCAGGACCATCGTGACGATGAACAGATCGGCACGCATCAGGCGGAACGGCGAATGCCCTTCAGCGGAAACATCGACACGGATGAAGAACCAGAACCAGTAACCGCCGAGGCAAACCATCAAGGCACCGATGTACCACAAGGTCGCGAGGGTGGGGGGCGTCGGTGTCGCCGGCGTCGGATAGGCGAACACCATGATGGCAGTGGTGACGACGTAGATGATGAAGCCGTACATGCCGAGCAGATGGGCAACGCGGCGGCGCTGGTTGCAGAACTCGCCCGACAACGCGACGTCGACGATGGCGGTCTGCACCGCGATCGAGATTGCCTCGCCGCCGCCGACCTGCCGCCGCGCCTTCGTCTTGGAGTCGCGCATGTTTTGGAAGAAGTACTTCGCGCTTCCTTTATGAACGACGTCAAATAGCGTGCCGGCAATGACTAGGATCGCCATCACGACGACATAGGTCTGCATGACGGCAGGGGATACGGACGCCGAAAGTGCAGCGAAGGGATTGCTGTTAAACATTGCCCGACTTTTCCTCGTTGGCCCCGGATGCGGGTGCAACGATAACTGACCGGGTTCTCGGCTTGCAATAAAAACGTTTGGATTTATCGATTGATTGTATTATATCAATCGATAAAATAGATTGAAATTTATGACCCTCGAACAACTGCGCATCTTCATCGAAGTCGCTGAATTAGGGCACGTCACGCGGGCCGCCGAGGCGCTCGGCATGAGCCAGTCGGCGGCATCGGCTGCCATTGCTGCTTTGGAATCCTGCTATCAGGTCAAACTGTTCGACCGTGTCGGGCGCGGGATTCACTTGACCGAAACCGGGCGTATTTTCTTGCGCGAGGCGCGTGCGGTCGTTGATCGGGCCTCGCTGGCGCGTTCGGTACTGGAAGAGCTCGCCGGCTATCCCGTCGGTTCGGTCGCCATTGCAGCCAGCCACACGATCGCGACCTATTGGCTGCCGCGCCGCCTTGCGGTTTTTCATACGGCCAATCCGCGCGTGCGCCTCAACGTCGTAATTCGCAACACCAACGACGTCGAGAACGCCGTCGTCGAAGGCGAAGTGAATATCGGTCTGGTCGAAGGACCGACCCAGCATCCGGCCCTGATCCGCGAGATGATCGATCATGACCAGATCGCGCTCGTGGTCGGCTCGCGGCAACCACCGCTGCCGCTGGATGCTTCGGGCAAACTCGATCTTCGCGCGATCAACTGGGTCATTCGCGAGTCCGGCTCGGGCACGCGCCGCGGACTCGAAGACCTGGCACGCCGCGAAGGGCTGTCGCTGGACGATCTGAACATTTTCCTGGTCTTGCCCAGCAACGAAGCCGTGCGCGAGGCGATCGAGGCCGGCGCCGGGGCGACAATCATTTCGCGCCACGTCGTGGCCTCCGCCATAGCCGCCGGCAAGCTGACTGAAATTCCGATCGACCTGCCACAGCGCGAATATGCGTTGGTGCATCATCGCGATCGCCACGCAACGCGGGCGCAGGAAACTCTGGTTGCGCATTTGACCGGACTGCCGCGAACGAGCCGCGGTCGCCAGACCAGTCCCGACAAAGCGGGGGCGCCGATGATGCACCAGTCGCCGAAGAACGATGCCAAGCGTTCGGCTCTGCCCAAAGCAGTGGCCGGCGGCAGCCGGATGCCGGCCTATCCCGGCAGAAAACGGTAATCTATCGACTCAATCTGTTGTAATAATCCTGCAGGACGGCGACGACTTCCGGGCGGCTGAATTCGTCCGGAATCTTCTCGCCCCTGGAGAACATTTCGCGCAGACGCGTCCCGGAAATTTCCAGCCGTTGCTCCGGCCCATGCGGACATGTCCGCGCCGTCGCCATGCCGTCGCATTTGTAGCAAAAGAAGGTCACGTCGATTTTCAACGGCTGGATGGCCAGGCTGTCCGGCGGCAGCGTGTCGAAGATGTGCTGGGCGTCGAACGGCCCGTAATAGCTGCCGACCCCGGCATGATCGCGTCCGACGATCAGGTGCGAACAGCCGAAATTCTGACGGAACAGCGCATGCAACAATGCCTCGCGCGGACCGGCATAGCGCATCTCGATCGGATAGCCTGCCTGAATATAGGTCCCGGGCACAAAATACTTCTCGGTCAGCGTGTCGATCGCCTTGACGCGCACCTCGGCGGGTATGTCGCCGGTCTTGAGCGCGCCGAGCACCTGATGGATCAGTACGCCGTCGCAGACCTCGATGGCAATTTTCGCCAGATGTTCGTGGCTGCGATGCATCGGATTTCGGGTTTGAAAAGCGGCGACCCGGCTCCAGCCCATGTCGGCGAACATGGCGCGCGTTTCGGCCGGCCGATAGTAAAGGCCCTTGTATTGCCGCGCGTAGATCCCTTCGCTCAGGCATTCCACGCGGCCGGCGAGATTGATTTCGCTCTGTTCCAACACCTTGGCGACGCCCGGATGCTTCGGATCGGTCGTGCGGAATACATGCTGGCACTCGAAATCACGATCGATCCGGTATTTCTCCGCGACCTTGAGGGTGCCCATGATCGCGCCCGTATCCTGATCAACCAGCGCCACCGATTCCTCGACGGCGATACGGTCGGCAAGATCGCGGTTGCAGCTTAGCGTGATCGGGATCGGCCAGAACAGGCCGGTGGTGAGCCTCATATCGGCGCAACAGCCACGCCAATCATCATGGCCCATGAATCCAGTCAGCGGCGTGTAGGCGCCCATCGCCAGCATCAGGAAGTCCGATGTCTCGCGGCTGGTCATCGGCACACGCTTGAGCGCTTCGGCCCGGCGCAGGGATTCAGCGCGCTCGATTTCCGGCAACAGCAACGGCATCAAGGTATTACTGCCATGCGGCGGTACCAATTTCGACATGCGCCTAATCCCCCCGGTATTAACTGACGTTCTGTCTGTTAATGTCTAATCTTGCTGGTTGCCACTGATTTATGGAGCAGGGTTGAGTTTAGCGCCTGCGTCAATGCACTGCCCCGGCATTTCGCTCTGCTGCCCCGTCTGCTTGCCGCGCTGTGGCGCACCGTGCGCAATACCAGCATCGACATGATCTGCGCCGGCATATTGCGATCGCAGCGGCGCCGATCATATTCATATATTAATATTAGAATGAATGGAGGGCCAAGTCCGGAATTCGATCAACAGCGCTTTGACTGCTAAACTTGGTCAGGCCGGAAATGCGACCCGGTTTGAGCGAGAATGAAGAATTCTTAAATGGCGGAAGCAAGCGGATGAACCGCCATTATTTTTTTGAGCATGGCACAAGATGGACTATCGCACCGCAGAATGCAGGACACCGTGGGCGGAAAGAGTTCGAGCGTCCTGGTTTCGTTATCGACCGATAACGTGTGCCGCCCGCATACGAAACGATCAAGTGCCGGTAATGGTGCGGCGCTCTACAGGATTTGTTGGCTGCAGGAAGCGTGGTTATTGCAGCCATGATCTCAGGGGAGCCTCGTGTCAGCGACCAAGGGCATTGCATAGCATCTTATGCGATCACGATGACTCCCGCTTGCGGCGCAGGCACATTGCCGCTGCTTGAGCAAGAAACCACGGAGCGGAACAAGAGATCGATGGAGCGGCAACGGCAACACTTTTCTTGCTGCGATGGTCACGCCCCGATCAACAGATCGATTCACCGGTCGGGCTATTTCGGCTCGCGCGCATTTTTATTTCCAGCAGATAAATTCGAGCCGCCGCCGCGAAGTAGTACTGCATCGCAGCAATTCGCCGAAATGGCATTGCTATTTACTTCGATATATTTAAAAATCTGAAAGTATGCGACGCGGTGTCTGCAAACACATCGTCGATCATATCTGAGCGCAGCCACGGCATATGCGAGCTTGTTCCGTGTCGCGCATCAGGCGCAGAACTGCTGTACAGGTTCCGAAGGAGTGAAACGAACTGGGCTAAGGGGGAAACGTCATGGTTTACACGCGCAAGAGTCCCGCGCTCTTCATCATTGGGATCATATTACTGATTCACGGCTTTCTGCTCGCCGGCGGTTATCTGGCCGGAATGGTCAAGTATCTCGGCCTGGCGCGAGCGACAGGCGAGATGATTACCCTGAGCTATGTTTTTGGTGCGATCGGTGTCGTTATCGGACTCTGGCATTGGTTTGGATCGCACAAGGAAGGCAGCCTCGATTACTATGTCTCGACGGTTGCCGGCGGCGCATTCATCCTGATCATCGCAATGTTTGTGAAGTGGTATCTTGCGCCCTGGGTTGCCGTGCTCAGTCGCGCGGTTGGACCGATCGCGGGCTCGGCGGCCAAGCCGACGTATCTGCATACTGTTCTCGGGCTCAACTATATCGTGCTTGGCATCGTGGCCGGAATGATCACCGTAAATGTATTCAAAATTCCCGATTGGGCCCATAACGGTGTCCGGCTGTCGCGCCTCGGATTGAAAACGGGCGTCATCCTGCTCGGAACCCTGTACAGCCTGGGTGAACTGGCGCGGCTTGGTCAGCTTTCGGTCATCATGATCGGTGTATTCGTCCTCGGGTCGGCTTGGCTCGTCCTCTTGATCGGCGGATGGCGCAAGATATCCAACTCGATGGGCGGAGTGCTGGCCGCCGGGGTCGGCGTTTGCGGCGTGTCGGCGGCGGTTGCCGCGGCGCCCGTGGTCAAGGCCCGCTCGGACGAAATTGCCTACACGATCGGCACCATTCTGGTCTTCGGCGTTATCTGCATGTTCATATTTCCAGTCATCGGCCACGCGCTCGACATGAGCTATGTGCAGTTCGGTGCCTGGGCGGGAACCGGCATTCTCAATTCGGCGCAGGTGGCCGGTGCCGCACTGGCCTATCAGCCGACCGGAGCGCTTGAAACGCTGAAAGTCGGCGAGATATTCAACATCACGCGCGTGCTCTTCCTGCCGATCATCGTAATGTGGCTCGCGATCTGGTACGTGCGGCGCGAGGCGGCGGCCGGCGGCGCAAAGGTCGAGCAGGTCGATACGACGCGGGTTATTTTCGAAAAATTTCCCGTATTCGTGCTCGGGTTCATCCTGATGTTTGCGCTTGCCTCGACCGGCGTTTTCTCCAAACCAATGATCTCGCACTTCCGCGACTGGCTGACCTGGCTGTTCGCCTTCGGTCTGACCGGACTCGGAATGCAGATCACCTTCGCCGCGATGCGGCAGGCGGGCGGCGAGCCGTTGGTCATCGGTAGCGTGGTCGGCGTGCTCAAGGCCGTGTTGTCGCTGATCATTGTCCTGCTGTTCGTTCGTGAAACGATCTGAGCTTGGGGGAGCAGACCATGACCGACAAGAAAAGCCAGGACATCGACCTGCAGACGACCCAAAACGGGTTCAAATACCATCGCGGCTCCGCGCTCTCGATCTTCAAGACCGACCGCTATGAGGACTTCGTCGCCTTGTTCCTTGCCCTCGCGATCACTTTCGCAGTTTTTATCTTCGTGAAATGATCCGTGAGACGGACGTGAGACCTGACGCTGCCTGCGGGGAGCGTCAGGTCTTTTCGTCAGATGATTTTTCTCCGGACAAAAACATGATTTCCGCGCGCACGATTCTGCTGGCAAGCCACGGCACGGCCGGCGCGCGCGCCGCCGAAAAGGTGGCCCTCGACATATGCGCCGATGGCGGCCGAATCCACCAACTTGTCGTCGTGCCGGACCTCTGGAAGGGTATGCTCGGCGATGATTGGCTGAACAATGCCGCCGTTCATATTCGCTTCGGGCGCTATGTGGAAAATCAGCTGCAGCGTGAAATTGCCGAGCATGCGGCGGTGGTCGAGGCCGAAGCCACGCGACGCCGACTGGCTTATTCGTGCGAAATTCGGCTCGGAAAGCCGGCCGAGAGTCTGGCCGCGGTGGCCGCTGCAGGGGGGCATGATCTGATCGTCGTCGGTTCGCCCCGGCCGAAAGGCGCCCCGGGATTGCGGTCCCGACTTGCGACCGAGCTCCTGGTCAGGACGCTTAAGGTGCCTCTGCTGGTCGTACCGCATCCGGACCGATGAGCGCGGCGGCACGCGAGGACGCGGCCTGGGTCCGGATTCCCACCGGGCTGTCGCCGACGGTTCTGATCGAGTTCAGCCAGGACGTCGAACGTCTGTTGCGGATCAACTCGCTGTATGAATTCCAGGAATGGCGGTCCATTGGCCAAAACAGCTTTTTTATGCGCGCGCGCAATCTCGGTAACGGAAGCATGATCGAAACGGCGCTGCGCGTCATCCCCCGGCCCGATGGAATTCGCGTGGTCTACGAATCCGGCCTGAAGACCTCAACCGACTTTCACGTCGAATCCGCCGACATGAACAGGCAACCGGCGTCTTCATCGGCAGTCGGCGCGGTGCTGGTCGTGACCGATGACTATTCGGGAACCACGGAAGACGAACGACGGGCCCGCAGTGCGGAAGTGGACACGAGTCTGGTAAGCTGGGGTCGCGATTTGCAACGTTACCTGCGGCATTGGCAGCGCTGGTCGCGATTCGACGCTTGGCGCTGGTATATGCGCCGCGTCTGGCAGCCGATGAGGCCGTCCGCGCGGCGCATCTCATTTATTTTGATCGTTATCGCCGCAATCGAGATCGCGCTTACATTATTGGTGGTTCTCGGATTTTATCTCTTCAGGGCCGAATGATGTCTGCCGAAGAGACGACCTGAGAACAGTTCGCAATTGCAACTGGTTCCGGCGCATTGCAATTCAGCGATAATTGCCGACGGCGCTTTGGCCGTCCGCCGCAGCGCTGTCCAAATTAATGTGGCGCGCAAATCAATAAGTGCGCTCATGTCAATTCAATTCTTGCATGATCTGACATTTTCAGTTTTTAATATATGTAATTTTGGTCGGGCGGATCCGCAAACGCTGGACATCTTGCGCCACCGGTACAGAAATAAAAGCTGTCCAGCGTTTAGTGACGAAGTCGCGCTTCTCCAGCGGCCCAGCCGGACTGAATAACAAACGCGGCCGACATCTGTCGAACGCTGGAGGGGACGCCTGCGATGATCGTTCGAGGTCGAACGCCAAATCGGCTTACGACAACTGCCATTCTGTCAATCGTGACGGTGACGTTTTTCACGCAGACGCAGGCGGCATCAACCGCGGATTTCGAGCTCGGGCGCTACCTCGCCGCCGAATGCATGACCTGCCATCGCGCGGCAACATCGACGAGCACGATACCGAACATATTTGGACTGGATGAAGCGCATCTCAGCGAGGTTCTGCGCGCGTATCGCGCCAAGGATCTGCCTAATCCGGTAATGCAAAACATAGCGGGCGCACTGAACGACGAAGAAATATCTGCGCTGGCGACATTCTTTGCAAAAACCCGCAAACCATGGTGAACCGGAGGAAAGTGATGACTGCCCTTACGCGTCGGAAATTCAATAAACTTGCGAGCGCCTCGCTTGCCACACTTGCGACACCGCTGTTTGCGCCGACGGTGCTCGGGCAGGGAAAACCGAAGCTCGTTATTATCGGCGGCGGACCGGGCGGCGGGACGCTGGCGCGTTATGTCCACAAGGACGGGGCGGGCGCCATTGATGTAACGCTGATCGAGCTGCAAAAATCGTTCACGACCTGTTTCTTCTCCAATCTCTATATTGGCGGCTTCCGGAGCTTTGCGTCGATTACGCACAACTACGAGAAGATCAAGAAGGAAGGCATCAAGGTCGTGCACGATACCGCCGCGGCGATCGATCGGGACAAGAAGCAGGTCGTATTGTCCGGCGGACGCCGCATTCCTTTTGACCGCTTAGCCGTTGCGCCGGGCATTGATATCAAGTTCGAATCTGTGCCGGGCTATTCGGAGGCCGCCTCGCAGTCGATGCCGCATGCATGGAAGCCCGGCGCGCAGACGCAGCTCCTGTTCAAGCAGTTGAGCGCCCTGAAGGACGGCGACCAGATTGTCATGATCGCTCCGCCGAATCCGTACCGCTGTCCGCCCGGACCCTATGAGCGCGTTTCGATGTTTGCCCATACCCTGAAGAAGAAGGGCTTCAAGAAATCGAGAATCATCATTCTCGATCCGAAGCCCGCATTCTCCAAGCAGGCGCTTTTTATGGAGGGCTGGGAAAAGCACTATCCGGGGATGATCGAATGGCAGGATCCCAAGGTGCATGGCGGCATCAAGGGCGTTGATCCAAAGAGCAACTCGGTAAAGACTGATCTCGCGACCTACAAAGCCGCGCTTGTCAATGTCATTCCCGCGCAGATGGCCGGCAAGATCGCGCGTGATGCATCGCTGACCGACGCCTCCGGTTTCTGTCCGATCGACCCCAACAACATGAAGTCGAAGGTGGACGGCAACATCTTCGTGTTGGGAGACGCCTGCATCGCCGGCGAGATGCCCAAATCAGCATTCTCTGCGAACAGCCACGCCAAGGTTGCGGCCATGATCGTCCGCAGTGAACTGATCAATTCAAGGGCGTTTCCGGCGCGTTACGTCAATACCTGTTGGAGCCTGATCGAGACCGACGACGATATCAAGATCGGAGCATCCTATGAACCGAAGGATGGCGCGATCAAGCAAACGACCGGGTTCGTCAGCCAGAAAGGCGAAGCAGCGAGCGTGCGCAAGGACAACTACAAGGAGTCGCTCGATTGGTACAATGGAATTGTATCCGATATTTTCGGCTGATTCCGGCAGGTTGAAACGGCTCGGGCTGCCGGCCAGGGCAGCCCGGGCTGCGCGGCGCGGCCGCCGCGCACTTGTCGCCATCGTCGAACGCCACGGGAGGGACTGCGGTCCGCGTGTGCAATACGATCTCCGGGGACGTCGCGATGCGGTATGCCAACGCGCCCAGTCGTTGTGCGACGCAAGGCAGGAGAAGGCGGATTGGCGGCGCGGGTCGCGAGCACGGGCTGTTGCGCAGTTGCGGCTCGCGTCGAGCCCCGGCCAACTCGGAAATACGCCACTTTGGGAATGCCCGGCGTCCGCCTTATGAAGCTGGAGCAGCGCTTGGTCTTATTTCTCTGGAACAGCACTTGGTCTTGTTTCTTATGACCGGAGCGGCATGAGCCGGATATCTCAGGAGTTGTCGGACCCGGGCATCGAATTGGCTTCGATCTGATGATGGTAGCAAATTCACCTGAACAGCATTCGGAATCGGCGCCGCAGCGGCTTGATTTGGATCGCTTGGTTGCGGATGCGCAAAGAGCCAGCGATTTCCTCAAGGCCATATCGCACAAGCCCCGTTTGATAATCCTTTGTTTGCTTATTGAAGGCGAGAAGACGGTTGTGGAAATTGAGCGAAGGCTTCGCGTGCCCCAGCCGGCCGTTTCGCAGCAATTGGCACGTTTGCGTTTGATGAAGCTGGTGGCAACGCGGCGCGTCGGAAAGAACATTTACTACTCGCTCAATCGTCCCGAGGTTCGCGATATCGTCGTTATGTTGCATCGTGCATTCTGTAAGACGGTTGACCAGCCGGACGCCACCGATGATCCAATTGGCACTTCGTAGACCCCTCGCGCGGCCGCGGTCAGCCGTGCGCGCCATTCCGGCGGATCGTTTTCGTGCCGGGCGCGTTATGCCGTCGCCGGGTGGCGCGCGCACATCGACGCTCCTGATTTCGCAACGGTTTGCATCGCCCCGGCCGCGCGTTTGCAATGCTCCGCGGCGTTGTCGCGTGGTCTTCGGGCGCGCGGGCATGGCGTCCGAGCTGCGGTGCCGGGACAGCCGTGGCTTAATCAAAATCATTAATTATATCAATATGTTGTTGGCGCCGCCGAGGCCGGCACGCCGCCGACATAGATTCTCAACCAATGCGCTCCATCATCGGCCGGATGCCGGGCCATCCGTTGGCCGGGCGATGTTCGACCGGGCAGGACGCTGTGACGACCGCGATCCGCGCGCACCAACCGCAAGCCGCGCAAGAGGAGACCGCTCGCGGTCCGCTCCCGGTTCACCCGTCTCCCGCTCTGCAGCCGTCGGCGGATCCGCAGCCGCGCCCCGACCGGCCTGCGCCGCCGCCGCAGGCGTCCACCGACGTGCCGTCCCTCGATACGCTGAACCGGATGTCACGCGCCTTGACGGCGCGGTTTACGCAGGGCGTCTCGCCGCATGCGCAGTATTCCGCCTGGTACGACTGGATGTCGCATCTGCTGCGGGCGCCCGGCCGGCAGTGCGAGCTGACGCTGGAAGCGGTCCAGATCGCAAGCCGCTACCTGCG
This sequence comes from Pseudorhodoplanes sp., assembly GCA_008933495.1. GTDB lineage: Bacteria > Pseudomonadota > Alphaproteobacteria > Rhizobiales > Xanthobacteraceae > Pseudorhodoplanes. The sequence goes on along the minus strand of WBUW01000027.1, from coordinate 4,059 downwards.
TTTCATGTCGCGCGCGCTTGCAGGCGACGTGGTCGATCCGCCGTTTGCCCCCCCGCAGCACGATCACCGCTTCCGCGATGCGGCGTGGAGCGCACAGCCGTTCGTGTTCTGGCAGCAGGCGTTTCTCGGCCAGGAACTCTGGTGGCGCAGCGCGACCCGGGTCGTGCGCGGCATGACACCAAAGAATGCCGCGCGCGTGAATTTCATGGCGCAGCAGGCGCTCGAATTCCTCTGTCCATCGAACATCCCCTGGCTCAATCCGGTGATCGCCGAACGCACGGTCAATGAGGCCGGGCAGAATCTTGTCCGCGGCGCCCATCATCTATTTGAAGACGTCATGCGCGCGCTCGCCTTGGAACCGGCACCGCAGAATGGTTTTGAGGTCGGCAAGGCGGTCGCGGCCACGCCGGGCGAAGTCGTGTTCCGCAATCACCTGATGGAACTGATCCAGTACAAGCCGGCGGGCGAGACGGTGGTCGCCGAGCCGATCCTGATCGTCCCGGCCTGGATTATGAAATACTATGTGCTCGACCTACGGCCGGAAAATTCGCTCGTCCGGTATCTGGTGGAGCGCGGCTTCACCGTCTTCATGGTGTCGTGGCGCAATCCGACCGCCGAGGACCGCGATATCGCGTTTGACGACTACCGCATCTCCGGCGTGATGGCGGCGCTTGCTGCGGTCAACGCCATCGTTCCGGGGCGCCGGGTTCATGGCTGCGGCTATTGCCTCGGCGGCACGCTGCTTTCGATTGCGGCGGCGACCATGGCGCGCGAGGGCGACATGCGGCTCGCCACCGTTTCGCTGCTTGCCGCGCAAACCGATTTCAGCGAGGCCGGCGAACTGATGCTGTTCGTCGACGAAAGCCAGATCGCCTTTCTCGAAGACATGATGTGGGACCAGGGCGTGCTCGATACCCGCCAGATGGCCGGCGCGTTCAAGATGCTGCGCTCGAACGAACTGGTCTGGTCGAAGGCGATCCGGGAATATTGTCTGGGCGAGCGCGACACGGCGACCGACCTGTCGTCCTGGAATGCCGACTCGACGCGCATGCCCTATCGCATGCACGCGCAATACCTGCGGGCGCTGTTTCTGGAAAACCGGTTGACCGCCGGCCGCTTTGCGGTGGACGGGCGCGTCATCGCACTGAAAGACATCCGCGCGCCGATGTTCGTGGTCGGCACCGAGACCGACCACATCGCGCCGTGGCGATCGGTCTACAAGACCAGCCTGTTCACCGACAGCGAGCTGACCTTCGTGCTGGTCAATGGCGGCCACAATGGCGGGATCGTCTCCGAGCCCGGTCATCCCGGCCGGTGCTATCGCTTCGGGGTCCGCAAGGCCGGCGACCGCTATCTCGATCCGGATTCCTGGCTCGCGCAGTCCGCGCATATGGAAGGCTCGTGGTGGGCGGCCTTCAGCGACTGGCTGATGGCGCACAGTGCCGCCGAACCGGTCGCCCCGCCGGGTACCGGTGCGCCGGAGCGGGGCTATGTCGCGCTCGGCCCGGCACCGGGGCGCTACGTTCTCCAGCCTTGAGCCTCTCCGGGTTGCCGGCGAACGGGGCGGGCGTCATATTACCCGCTATGAATGTCGCGACCTTGCCGGCCGCTGCGCCGGGCGCTGCCGCCGATCCGTCACGGATCCAGCGCATCCGCCATTATCTGGTCAGCGCGGTGCCGACGGCAGACCTGGACGACAATGCCGGTCGCGTGCGCAAAAGCCTGATCGGCAAGAGCTATGACGATGCCTCGCATGTTTTCGTATTGACCGGCGCGGGCGCGCTCGCCGGTGTCGTCGAGATCGGCAAGCTCCTGGGCGCCGCCGCCGGGACGCCGCTTTCTGCTCTGGTCGGACCGCCCGATTATCCGGTCGTGACCCCCGACGCCGACCGCGAAGAGGCCGCGAGCCTTGCCATCCGCGCCGGGATTTCCGCGCTTGCCGTGTGCGAGGCGGACGGCCGCTTCATCGGCGCGGTGCCCGGTTCGGCGATGATGGCCATCCTGCGCGAGGAACATCTGGAAGACATTCACCACATGGCCGGCATTCTCGGCAAATCGGATGCGGCGCTGGCCGCGCTTGCGGCGCCGCCGCACCGGCGCGCGTTCTACCGGCTGCCGTGGCTTTTGGTCGGCATGGCCGGCAGTGCGCTGGCAACCGCGATCATGGCGCAATTCGAGGCCGCACTGACGGCGCATATTGCCGTCGCCTTCTTCATCCCGGCCATCGTGTATCTGGCCGACGCGGTCGGCACCCAGTCCGAAGCGGTGGCCGTGCGCAGCCTGTCGCTGGACGAATCCAACCTGTTGTCGTTGCTGACGGGTGAACTCGGCACCGGCATTGTCATCGGTACGGCGCTCGCGGCGGTGGCGTTTCCGCTCGTGTGGCTTGCGTTTGGCGATCTGGCGCTCGCCGGCACGGTGTCGCTCGCGCTGCTGGCGGCCTCCAGCATCGCGTCGACCATCGGATTCTTCCTGCCCTGGCTGTTTGCCCGCCTCGGATTCGACCCCGCGCTCGGCTCCGGGCCGCTTGCCACCGTGATCCAGGATGCGCTCTCGCTGCTGATCTATTTTCTGGTGGCGACCAGCCTGATCTTTTGAAGACTTTGCCACGCGCGTTGATTTGGAGCATAATTTGTTCGGATTGGTTCGGACCGCGCACGCGATTTATCGGTTTTCGCGCGATCTTGCGCCGAATCAGGTTCCCACTTCGGCGGATCGCGCTCTCATGACCGTCATGGCTGGGCTGGTCGCGGGCAGGGCGGCGAGGCGCGGGTCCAATCTCGCCGGCAACCACGCGAGCGTTCGCGCCTCGCATCGGCGTCTTGTCGACGAAAGCGGCGCAAAACAATCGCGGCCGCGGAAACCGAATTCCGCGGCCCGCTCCGTCGGTTCGAAATCCCGCTTCAGGCCGCCTTCTGCGCGCTCGTCGCGTTCTGCAGGACGAAGTCGTATTTCACATCGTACCACGGCCCCGACATTGTCTCGCCGTTCGGCGCCTTGCCCGGGCTGCGCTTGTGGAATTCGACAATGAGCGGCTCCTTCACGCCGAACACAACGTCGGTCTCGATATACTGGTCGCCCTTCTGGAACAGGTGCGTGATCACCGGCTTGTAGCCGGGTGCCGCGACATGGAAGTGGATATGGGCCGGCCGCATGTGGCTGATCCTGGTGCGGTTCATCAGTTCGCCGACCGGTCCGTCCATCGGAATCGTGTAGCCGATCGGCGCCACGGTGCGCACCGTGTAGCTGCCGTCGGGATTGCTGTGATAGATGCCGCGCATGTACTGGTCGCGGCTGCGCTGCGCTTCGTACAGGCCCTCGCCGTCGGTCTGCCAGAGGTCGAGCATGGCGCCGCTGACCGGCTTGCCGTCAAGGCCGCGCACGGTGCCGGTGATGACGCAGGGAATGCCCGGCGCGTCCCTCGACATGCTCTCGCCGTCGGCGAACGCGTTTGAATTCGGAATATGGAACGGCCCTTCCACGGTGGAGGGGGTGGCGCCCGAGGCGAGGCGGTTGTTGATCGCATCGACCAGCATGCTCACGCCCATGACGTCGGAGGCGAGGATGAATTCCTGGCGCTTAGCGTCGCACATCTGGCCGGTGCGGGTGAGCCAGTCGATGGCGGTGAACCATTCCGCCGGCGTCGGCTCCACTTCGCGCACGAACGCGTGCAGGTGCCTGATCGCCGCCATCATCACCTGGCGCAGGCGTGGATCGGGAATATTGCTCCAGCGCTCGACGGCAAGATTGGTCAGATTGGCTTCGGTTACATAGGGCATGGGCGTTCTCCCGGAATTTGTCGACGCGGCCTCGCCGCGGACCGGCCGAATGATCACGCTTGTTTTGAAAACCAACTTTAACCGGTCCGGCCCGCCGACGGTCAAGCGGCTTTCTGCCCAACCTCGCCCACACGGGCCCGCCGCGTGCCGCCGTTACGCCGGGGTGCACGGACTGCAAGGCTCAGGATTCCTCGACGATGGCGACCGCGCGGGTCCAGCCGGCGGACCCGCCGCGCACCTTCACCGGAAAGCAGGACAGCGTGAAGCCGGTCGCCGGCAG
>WBUW01000502.1 GCA_008933495.1 Pseudorhodoplanes sp. | reverse complement strand
CCGCGGTTTCGGCCGCGCCGCCGCGCACGATGCCGGGAATTTCGTTCAGCTCGCAGAAGAAGCGCGCCGCATCCAGGTCGGCCGGATGCCGGTAGATCGCTTCGGGCGCATCGACCTGCACGAGGCTTCCCGCGCGCATGAGCGCGATACGGTCGGCCATGGCGAGCGCCTCCTCGGGATCGTGGGTGACGATCACGCCGGTCACCCGGCTTTCGCGCAGCACCTTCAGGGTGTCTTCGCGCACCTGCTCGCGCAGCCGCCGGTCGAGCCCGGAAAACGGCTCGTCCATCAGCAGCACGCTCGGGCGCGGCGCCACCGCGCGCGCCAGCGCCACGCGCTGCTGCTCGCCGCCCGACAGCATGTGCGGATAGGCGTTCGCCAGATGGTCGAGCCCCACCCGCGCCAGCGCGCGCGCCGCCTCGCGCTCGGCTTCCATGCGCGGCAGCGCGCGCAACCCGAACATGACGTTTTCGAGACTGGTCAGATGCGGGAACAGCGCGAAGTCCTGGAACATCAGGCCGACGCCGCGCCGCTCCGGCGGCACAAAATGCCCGCGCCCGGAGACTTCGCGCTCGCTGATCAGGATGCGGCCGGCCTCCGGCGCTTCCACGCCCGCCGCCAGCCGCAACAGCGTCGTCTTCCCGCAGCCCGAGCGCCCGAGCAGGCACATGATCTCGCCCGGCGCGATGTCGAGGCTGAAGTCGCGCACCGCGACGATGCCGCCGTAGCGGTGGGTGACGTTCTCGTAGGTGACGCGCGCGGCAATGGCGGCCGGCGTGCGGCCGCCCGCCGGCTTGGAGACCCCCGCGGCGCCGGGAACCGACACTCAGTCCTCGCCCGGCTCCGCCCGCGGCGCCAGACCAAGATCGAGATCGCCCGGTTCGAGCGGCTCCTCGTCCTCGTGCAAGGCCGGATCGTCGGAGGGGAGAGGCACCGCGAATCCGGGCGGCAGACGGCCGTCGAGCAGGCCGGAACCCTTGAGTTCATCGAGGCCGGGCAGGTCGCTCAGTTGCTCAAGCCCGAAATGCGACACGAACGCGTCCGTCGTGCCGTAGGTGATCGGCCGGCCGGGCGCCTTGCGGCGGCCGCGCGGGCGAATCCAGCCGGTCTCCAGCAGCACGTCGATCGTGCCCCTGGACATCGACACCCCGCGCACGTCCTCGATCTCGGCGCGGGTGACCGGCTGGTGATAGGCGATGACGGCGAGCGTCTCGAGCGCGGCGCGCGAGAGCTTCTTCGGCTGCACCGCCTCGCGCGTGAGCAGCCACGACAAATCGGAGGCGGTGCGGAACGACCATTTGCCGCCGACCCTGACGAGGTTGACCCCGCGCGCGGCGTATTCGGCCTGCAGGGCGGCGAGCGCGGCTTTGAGGTCGACGCCGGCCGGCAGGCGCGCGGCAAGCGTCTTGTCGTCGAGCGGCTCCTTGCTGGCAAACAGGAGCGCCTCCAGAAGACGCATCGCTTCCGGACGCTGCACGTCTTTCGGCTCGGGCTCCTCGTTCTCCACAACCATCCGCCTTGCGGCCACGCTCGCCATTCCTTACGGCCTCCTGTTATTGTTTCACCGCCGCGGACGGCGTTGCGTCCGCGCCCTTTGCCGGTGCCGGACCGGGCACGTGCTTGCGCACATAGATCGGCGCGAAGGCGGCGTGCTGCTGCAGGTCGAGCACGCCCTCGCGCACGAGTTCCAGCGTTGCCGCAAAGCTCGAGGCCCGCACCGACGCCGCAAGCTCCGGCTCCACGACATAGCTTATCAGGTAATCGTCGAGACAGCTCCAGTCCGCGCTCATGCCGATCAGCCGCTCGATCGCGCTGCGCGCTTCCGCCAGCGACCACACCTTGCGCGGCGCGAAGCGCACCTTGCCGAGCGCCTGCTTCTGGCGCTGCACCGCGTAGGCGGTGAGCAGGTCGTACAGCGTCGCCGAATATTGCGGGTGCTTGATTTCGGCGATCGGCTCGGGATCGCCGCGCGCAAACACGTCGCGGCCGAGCTGCGGGCGATCGAGCAGCTTCTGCGCCACCTCGCGGAACGCTTCCAGCCGCTTGAGGCGGAAGGCGAGCGCGGCCGCCATCTCTTCGGCGCTCTGGGCTTCCGGCGAATCGCTGTCGGGCAGGAGCAGGCGCGACTTCAGGTAGGCGAGCCAGGCCGCCATGACGAGATAGTCGGCGGCGAGCTCGAGGCGCAACTTGCGCGCGGCCTCGATGAAATTGAGATACTGGTCGGCCAGCGCCAGGATCGAAATCTTCGAAAGATCGACCTTCTGCTGGCGCGCGAGCGTCAACAGGAGATCGAGCGGCCCCTCGAAGCCCTCGACATCGACCACGAGCGCCGGCTCGTCGCTCGCGCGCTCGACGACGACGTCGCTTTCGAACTGGATGATTTCCGCACTCATGCCACTGCGTGTCCGCTTGGGTTGCCGGCGCCGATGAGCGCCGCGAG
>WBUW01000501.1 GCA_008933495.1 Pseudorhodoplanes sp. | reverse complement strand
CCGCCAACGGCGCGGTCGATGCGGTGGCGGCGGCCGCGCGCGCCGGCGCGGCCTTCGTGTTCGGCTATCTCGGCGGCGGACCGCTGCCGTTCGAACCGAAGACGCCGGGCAGCGAATTCGTGCTCGCTTTCCAGGCGCTGCCGATCGTGCTCGTGGTCAGCGCGCTGACCACGCTGTTGTTCCATTGGCGCATCCTGCCGCCGGTGGTGCGCGCGTTTTCGTTTGCGTTGCAGCGAACGCTCGGCGTCGGCGGCGCGGTCGGGCTGTCGACGGCGGCCAACATCTTTGTCGGCATGGTCGAGGCGCCGCTGTTCATCCGTCCCTATCTGGCGCGGCTGTCGCGCGCCGAGCTCTTCATCGTGATGACCGGCGGCATGGCCGGCATCGCGGGCACCGTGCTCGTGCTCTATGCCACGATCCTGAAAAACGTCATTCCCGATGTCGCCGGCCACCTGATCATCGCCTCGGTGCTCGGCGCGCCGGCGGCGATCCTCATCTCCGAGCTCATGGTGCCGGACGCGCGCGGCGCGCACACCGGCGCGACGCTCGCCGATCCCGGCCCGGTCGCCACCAGCACGATGGACGCCATCGTCAAGGGTACGCTGGTCGGGCTCGAACTCCTGCTCAACATCGTCGCCATGCTGCTGGTGCTGGTGGCGCTCGTGCACCTGGCCAACGCGCTGCTCGGCCTGCTGCCCGCCATTGCCGGCGCCCCGGTGACGCTGCAACGCGCGCTCGGGATCGTCATGGCGCCGGTGTGCTGGCTGATGGGCATTCCGTTCGGCGAAGCGGCAACGGCGGGCTCGCTGATGGGCGTCAAGACCGTTCTCAACGAATTCATCGCCTATGTGGAACTGGCCCGCCTGCCGCCGGAGGCGCTGAGCGAGCGTTCACGCCTGATCATGCTCTATGCGCTGTGCGGATTTGCCAATTTTGCTTCGCTCGGAATCATGATCGGCGGGCTTGCGGTCGCCGCGCCGCAGCGGCGCGACGAGATCATCGCGCTGGGACCCAAGACGATCGTATCGGGCACGCTCGCGACCTGCGTGATCGGCGCCATTGTCGGCTGCATGAGTTGAAGCGCGGTCCGCCGAGACGGCGACCGGTTCGGCGCAGGATCGCGCGACGCGCCGCGAATTGAGTACAGCCGCGCCGGCGCAGGATATACAACATGTCGGCGTGAAAGCCGGGCGGCGCGTTTTGAAACAGCGGCGCGATCGACGGCCGGTCGGCTATGTCGTGCGCTCATCGCGACGCGTTTGTCGGCGCGCTGCATTTTTCAAATTTTACGGTCATTCGGCAGGTTAACTCTGTTCGCAGATCGCAGTGAACAGCGGACACGGTCTTCACACTTTCGGTCGAACCCCTCCATACACAGGCGCGTCCTGAAATTGTGCCGGGTGGCGATATGAACGACGACGCTCTCGAAGCAAGCCGGCCGGCAACCTTCGGCCGTCGCAAGATCGTGCCGCGGGTTCTGATCATCGATGGCAAGCCGCATGTGCGCAGATTTCTGTGCGATTGCCTGGAAGAGCTGCGCCTGGTCGCCGCCGGTTGCGCGGGCGCCGACGAGCTGGAGCGGACGCTGGATGCGCTGCTTCCCGATCTTGTGCTGATCGGCGCCCGTTCGGGAGGCATTCAGGCGCGCGACATGCTTGTGCTGCTGGCGGCGAGAAGATTTTCCGGCCGGATTCTGTTGTTCGGCGCCCCCTCTGCCCCGCTCACGCGCGCCTTGCACGAACTTGGCAAGACGTTCGGCCTTACCATGCTGCCGGTCCTGCCGACGCCGTTCAACGGCAGCGATCTGCGCAACCGCATCGCCGCGTTCGTCCCCGATGAAGCGCCGCCGCATCCGCCGGTCGACATTGTCGAGGCGCTCGCCGTCGGCCATCTCGATCTGTGGTATCAGCCCAAGATCGATGCCGGCACCCTGCGCTTGAGCGGCGCGGAGGCGCTGATCCACCTGCGGCATCCCGCCTGGGGCATCGTGCCGCCGGCCGGCTTCGTTCCGGCGGACGGCCGGGCGCACGACGGCGCGCTGTGCGAATTCGTCCTCTCCCGCATCTGCGAGGACTGGCGATATTTTTCCGCCGAGCATTGCCAGGTCGAAATCGCGGTCAATCTGCAAATGCCGGTCGCGCATCACCTGGCCTCGCTCGACAGCCTGCGCCGGCTGATGCCGGATCATCCCGCTTTCGCCGGGATCATCGTCGAGCTGAACGCCGGCGAGATTGTCCACGACCTCGCCGACGCGAAAGCCATCGCCCGGCGGCTGCGCTTCCAGAATATCGGGGTGTCGATTGCCAATCTGGGGGAGGAATGGCCGCTGCTGCTGCAGCAAAGCGATTTTCCGTTCGTCGAGATCAAATGCGATCCGCAATTCGTCTGCGGCTGCGCGAACGAGCGACTGAAGCGATATGTCTGCCGCCAGATTCTGGAATTGGCCGACGGCTT
>WBUW01000500.1 GCA_008933495.1 Pseudorhodoplanes sp. | reverse complement strand
GTGTTGTCCGACCCCGGTCTCGGCACCTACAAGAAATTCGTCATCCAAGACGGGCGGCTGACCGGCGCCGTCCTGTTCGGCGATAGCGCCGACAGCCGCTGGTATCTCGACCTCATCCGCAGCGGCCGCCCGGTCGCCCCCTTCCGCAGCGAACTTGCATTCGGCCGCAGCCTGGCCGGACCGCTGGCGGCATGAGCGCACCGATGGCGAACGATTTCACCCCCGACCAGAAGCGTTTTCTCGAAGGCTTCGCTTCCGGACTGAATGCGGCGCGCGCCGCGCGCGGCGTTGCGCGCAAAGGCCAGGACGCCGCCGGCGGACCGGACGCGCCCCATATCGAAGCGCAGGAGCGCGCGACGGCGGCGGGCGGCAAGCTCGCCGAGCAGGAGAAATTCAAGCGCGAGCAGCATCCCTTCGACGCCTATGCGCGCCTGAACGAGCAGGCCCGCAACAACGAGCCGCCCAAGCCCGCCGACGATTTCCGCTGGCGTTATTTCGGGCTGTTTTACGCGGCGCCGGCGCAGGCCTCGTATATGTGCCGCCTGCGCATCGCCAACGGCATCCTCGCCCATTGGCAGTTCGAGGGCCTCGCCGGCCTGGCCGACAAATATGCCGGCCCCTATGCGCATGTGACGACGCGCGCCAACCTGCAATTGCGCGAGATCGAGCCCCGGAACGCCGTTGCCGTCATCGAGGGCATCCAGGACCTCGGCCTGTGCTCGCGCGGCACCGGCGCCGACAATATCCGCAACGTGACCGGGACGCCGACCGCCGGCATCGATCCGCAGGAACTGATCGACACCCGGCCCTATGCGCGCGAATGGCATTTCCACATTCTCAATGACCGCACGCTCTTCGGGCTGCCGCGCAAGTTCAATGTCGCCTTCGACGGCGCCGGCACGATCGCGGCGCTGGAGGACACCAACGATATCGGTTTCCAGGCGGTGGCGGTGCGCGAGGGATTCGGGGTCGCGCCGGGCGTCTGGTTCCGCCTGATGCTGGGCGGCATTACCGGGCACCGCGACTTCGCCCGCGATACCGGCATTGTCGTGCGGCCGGAGGAGACGACCAGGGTCGCCGACGCCATCGTGCGCGTCTTCATCGCCCACGGCGACCGCACCAACCGCAACAAGGCGCGGCTGAAATATGTGCTCGACGCCTGGGGCATCGAGAAGTTCCTCAAGGCGGTGGAGGACATGCTCGGCGCCCCGCTGACCCGCGTGCCAGCCGAGGCGGTCGAGCCCCGCCCCGCTTTCGACCGTCGCGCCCATATCGGCGTGCAGCCGCAAAAGCAGGCCGGGCTGAACTGGATCGGGATCGCGCTCCCTGCCGGCAAGCTCACCACCGACCAGATGCGCGGGCTCGCCCGCATCGCGCGTGAATACGGCGACGGCGATATCCGGCTCACCGTGTGGCAGAATCTCCTGATCTCCGGCGTCGCCGATGCGAATGTGGCGCCCGCCGAGGCAGCCATCGCCGCGCTCGGCCTCGCCACCAGGACAACCGCGATCCGCGCCAGCCTCGTCGCCTGCACCGGCAACAAGGGCTGCCGCTTTGCCGCCTCCGACACCAAGGGCCATGCCGAGGATATCACCCGCCATTGCGAGGCGCGCGTGCCGCTCGCCAGCGCGGTCAATATCCACCTCACCGGCTGCCATCATTCCTGCGCGCAGCACTATATCGGCGACATCGGCCTGATCGGCGCGCGGGTGGCGGTATCCGACGACGACACGGTCGAGGGCTATCATATCTTCGTCGGCGGCGGCTTCGGGCCGGATGCTGCGATCGGGCGCGAACTCTACCGCGATGTGAAGGCCACGGATGCGCCGATAACGATCGAGCGCATGCTCACCGGCTATCTCGCCCGGCGCGCGGCGGACGAAAGCTTCCTCGCCTTCACCCGCCGCCACGACACCGCGGCGCTGAAGGCGATCTTCGATACGGAGCCAGTGGAATGACCAAGCCCGTCGCCCCGCTTCCGATCCTGCTTCCGGACAGCGCGCCGTTCTCGCCGGAGCAGCGGGCCTGGCTGAACGGGTTTTTCGCCGGCTTCGTTGCGCTCGATGTGCCGAGCGGGATCGTTGCCCTCTCCCCGCAGCAAAATGCCGCGATCATGCCGGGCGCCGCCGATCCGCTCGCCGACGGCGACGACGGCGAAGCGCCCTGGCACGACCAGACGCTGCCGCTTCCCGAACGCATGAAGCTTGCCGAAGGCCGCCCGCTGCGCCGGCGCATGATGGCGGCGATGGCGCAGCAGGATTGCGGCCAGTGCGGCTACAATTGTGCCGACTATGCCGACAGGATTTTCCTCAAGGCGGAGGAGCGGCTCAATCTGTGCGTGCCCGGCGGCAAGGAAACCGCCCGCATGCTCAAGAACCTGTACGAGGAGCTTGCCCTTGCCCCCGCACCGGCTTCGCCAGGTGTGGCGGCGCCAGCGTCCGCACAGCCCGCCGCCTCGACC
>WBUW01000026.1 GCA_008933495.1 Pseudorhodoplanes sp. | reverse complement strand
AGCCGATCCCGCCGTCCGGCGCCAGCGTCATGTTGTGGACGCGTGCGGCTCCATGCCAGCGCCCGCAATCGTGCAGCTTGCGCAGGGCTTCGCCGGCAAGGCGAACGATGCGCTCGCGCTCGGTCGCATCGCCGAGATGAAGTGCGGCTTCGAGGCTTGGTCCGATATCGGACAGAACGAAATAATGCGGATTGCGAAACACTACCTCGGGCGCCGTGAAGCCGTGGCGCCTGAGCGCCATCAGGCTCTTGATTTCGTGTTCGGCCTCGGCCGCTTCGTCGCGCCGGAGCACGATCCGCACCGCGTGATAGATCAGGGCGGCGGCGGGATTGGGCAGGTTCTTGCGCACGCGCTTCACCCACAGGCGCCGGCCTTCATACTCGATGGGAAAGACGCGATGCGGATTGCGAAGGAACGCCTGGGCGAGCAGCGCGATGTCGATCGTATCTGCCGTTTCGGGTGACGCCGGGCCGGATGCGAGCCGGATATCGTTGTTAGTTTTTCCCAAGCTGCTTCAGGGCCACGTCAGCCACCGCCTCCGGGGTGATGCCGAAATGCCGGTATAATTCCTTATACGGTGCGCTGGCGCCAAAACTTTTCATGCCGACAAAGATGCCGTCGGCGCCAATCAATTCGTCCCAACCCTGCCGCACCGCGGCCTCGACGCCCATCCGCAAGCGCGAATGGCCAAGGACGCTCGTCCGGTAGGCTTGTGGTGCTTCGCGGAACAGTTCGAAGCAAGGCACGGAGACGACACGAGCCCACACCCCTTTCCCGGCAATCAGCCTGGCAGCTTCTACCGCCAACGAGACTTCTGAACCCGATGCGAAAATCGAAACCTCGGCCTCACCGCTGTCGGGTCCGGCAATCACATAGGCGCCGCGCGCGCAGATATTCTCGCTGTCCAAGCGCGTGCGCAATTGCGGCAGGTTCTGGCGGGTGAGCGCCAGCACGCTCGGCCGGTCCTTCTGGCGCAGCGCCAGTTCCCAGCATTCCAGCGTCTCGACCGCGTCGCACGGCCGAAACACGAGCAGGTTCGGTATCGCGCGCAGGGCGGCAAGATGTTCGACCGGCTGGTGGGTCGGGCCGTCTTCGCCAAGACCGATCGAATCGTGCGTCAGCACATAGATCACGCGCTCGCCCATCAGCGCAGCCAGCCTGATCGCCGGACGGCAATAGTCGGAGAAGACGAGAAACGTGCCGGAATAGGGGATGACGCCGCGATGCAGTGCCATGCCGTTCATGGCCGCGGCCATGCCGTGCTCGCGGATACCGTAATGGATGAAGCGCCCGGCATAGTCCGCCGCCGACAGCGGCCTGGTCGCCTTGGTACGCGTATTGTTGGAGCCGGTGAGATCGGCCGAGCCGCCGATCATGTCCGGCACCGCCTGGGTCAGCGTCTCCAGGGCGAATTCCGAGGAGGTCCGCGTGGCGATGTCCTTGGGCGTGGCGGCGAGCGTTTCCTTCACCGCCTTGACCGCGGCGGCCAGGGCCGCTTCCGGCAGTTCGCTCCTGATGCGGCGCTCGAATTCGGCCCGCGTGTTCGCCGCGAGGGCCGCGAGGCGCTTCATCCAGGCCGCGCGATCGACGCCGCCGCGCTGGCCGGCTCTGGTCCAGAGCGCGCGAATGTCGGCGGGAATCTCGAACGGAGCGTGCGTCCAGCCGAGCTTCCGGCGCGCGCCGGCGATTTCCTCGGCGCCAAGCGGCGAGCCGTGCGATTTCTCGCTGCCGGCCTTGGTCGGCGCGCCGAAGGCGATCATGGTTTTGCAGGCGATCAGGCTCGGCTGGTCGGAAGTGTGCGCGCGCGCGAGAGCGGCCGCGATGGCGTCGGGGTCGTGTCCGTCGATGCGTTCGGCGCGCCAGCCGGCGGCTTCGAAGCGCTTGATCTGATCGACCGAGTCGGCGAGCGACAGCTTGCCGTCGATGGTGATGCCGTTATCGTCGAACAGCACGATCAGTCTGTTCAGCTTCAGGTGTCCGGCGAGCGCGATTGCTTCATGGCTGACGCCTTCCATCAGGTCGCCGTCGGAGGCGAGCACATAGGTCTTGTGATCGACGATCGCGCCGAAGACCGCCGCGAGGTGGCGCTCGGCGATCGCCATGCCGACCGCGGTCGCGATGCCCTGCCCGAGCGGACCGGTGGTCATCTCGACGCCCTCGGTGACGTGATTTTCCGGATGTCCCGGCGTGCGGGAACCGAGTTGGCGGAAGCGCTTGATCTGGTCGAGCGTGACCGACTTGTAGCCGGTCAGGTGCAGCAGCGCATAGATCAGCATCGAGCCGTGGCCGGCCGACAGGACGAAGCGGTCGCGGTCCGGCCATTGCGGATCGGCTGGATCGAATTTCAGGAAACGCGAGAACAGGACGGTGGCGATATCGGCAGTGCCCATCGGCATGCCGGGATGGCCGGACTTTGCCTGCTCGACCGCGTCCATGGCGAGAGCGCGAATGGCGTTGGCCATGCGGTCGTGATCGGCGCGCGAAATTGCTGTCACGGGAAGCGCTTGGAGGTTATGCGGCGGCGGAGCGCCGCTGATGGGCGTTGGTGCGCGGACATAACACGCGGATACCGGGAGTCCAAACCGCCATGCGTTCTGTGCACAGCGCAGGCCAGGGCGACGCGCCGCAAGCGTTGACGCGGCTCAACGCGCCTTTTAAGCTTCCCGTCTTAAATCCTTGCGCAAGCACATATTTTTGAGTCCGGGCGAGTATCCATGTCGGATGCGACCGCAATCGAGGCGGCGACCAGGCGTCTTGCCCTGGCAATGGACGCGCTTGAGGCCGCGGTCGAGCGGCGGCGCGAAGCGGACCGGACCGAGGAACGGCTTGCCGATCAGGTGCAGGCACTCGGCGTCGACCGCTCGCGCCTGGCATCCGAGCTCGATGCCGCTGCCGCGCATTCGCGCCGGGTCGAAAGCACCAATCGCGAAGTCGCCCGCCGGCTCGACGCGGCGATCGCCACCATCCGCTCGGTCATCGACGCGCACGACCGCTGAGAATTCGCAGGTTTGGCCATGGCGCAAGTGACGGTCACGATCAACGGGCGGGAATACCGGATGGCCTGCGAGGACGGGCAGGAGAGCCATCTGATGAAGCTGTCCAAGATGCTGGACGACCGTATCGTCCAGTTGCGCGGCTCGTTCGGCGAGATCGGCGATACGCGCCTGACCGTCATGGCCGCGCTCACGGTCGCCGACGAACTCTCGGAGGCCGGCCGGCGCATGCGCCGCCTGGAAGAGGAGATTACCGCGCTGCAGGACGCCCGCGCTGTCGCCGCCGACCGCACCCAGGCGACGCAGGCGGCGATCGTTGCCGCCCTCAATGCCGCCGCCGAACGCATCGAGGGCCTGACCCGCAAGCTCAACCAGACCGTCGGTAACGGCGGCGTGCCGATCGGCTGACGGGTGGCGGTTTCCGCCGTCTGTCATTACATTGCACCCGGAGCTGCGTGGTGCGACGGCATCATACTCCCGGGGCCTTACGATCCTGAAGGGAGCTGTCCCTGACCGGGCCCGTGGGCTCGGACATATGGCACCCACCTACTTCTGTAGGTTCCCGGGGTCGAAAACCGAAACGGCCAACGCGGCTCCGCTCGCTTCTTCATTTACTCATTGCGCTGCGTTTCATCCGCCGTCACCCTGAGGTGCGAGCGGTCCGTGCGGCCGCGCGCCGCGAAGGGCGACGGCGGCCGTGTCCCGGCCGTCGTCCGTCGAGGCTCGGGCTTCGCCCTCGCACCTTAAGGATGACGGATCGACTGTGTCGCTCGAACTGACGGACAAGGAAACTCTTCGCCGCGAAGTCCTCGCCAAGCGCGACGCGCTCGCCGCGGCCGCGCGTGCGGCAGCGGCCGAAGCGATCGCAGCGCGGCCGTTTCCGGTGCCGATAAGTAAGGGGACCGTCGTTTCCGGCTTCGCGCCGATGAAAAGCGAGATCAATCCCCTTCCGCTGATGCGAAAGCTCGCCGCGGCCGGCGCGCGGCTTGCCTTGCCGGTGGTGCAACGCCGCGGCCTGCCGCTCGTAATGCGTGCGTATGCTCTCGGCGACGAACTGGCGCGCGGACAATGGGGCATCCGCGAGCCGCTCCCCGCCGCGCCGGAAGTCTTTCCCGACGTCATGCTGGTGCCGCTCGCCGCTTTCGACCGCACCGGGCAGCGCATCGGCTATGGCGCGGGCTATTATGACATGACGATCGCGCGCGTCCGTTCCATGAAATCCGTCACCGCCATCGGGATTGCCTTTTCCGCGCAGGAGATCGACCGCGTGCCCGCCACCGAACGCGACGAACGCCTCGACCTCGTGCTAACGGAGCGTGAGGTGATCGATTGCCGAGAGGAATAGTCGCAATGGCGTCAGTATTGACTTTGCCTCCCCCCTTGCGGGGGAGGTCGGCGAGCGAAGCGAACCGGGTGGAGGGTCATGCGTCTTGCATAAGACGTTTTGCATCATCCCGCCCGCTGCCCTTCCCCCAAAAGGGGGCCGGGAATGAAACTCGGCATTCGCGGCCGGAAGCCTGATCGATGCGTATTCTCTTCATCGGCGATGTGGTCGGCCGCTCCGGGCGCGCGATCGTCGCCGAGCGCCTGCCCGGCCTGGTGCAAGACTGGAAGCTCGATCTCGTCCTGCTCAACGGCGAGAACGCGGCCGGCGGCTTCGGCATCACGGAAGCAATCTTCAACGAGTTTCTCGATGCCGGCGTGGATGCGGTCACGCTCGGCAATCATGCCTGGGACCAGCGCGAGGCGCTCGTCTTCATCGAGCGCGCGCCGAAACTGGTCCGGCCGATCAATTTTCCGGCCGGCACGCCCGGCCGCGGCGCCGCCATGATCGCGGCGCGCAACGGCGCCCAGGTACTCGTCATCAATGCGATGGCCCGCATTTTCATGGATCCGCTCGACGACCCGTTTGCGGTCATCGACCGCGAGTTGACTGCGTGCGCGCTGAAAAGCGGCGCCGACGCCATCGTCATCGATTTCCACGGCGAGGCGACCAGCGAGAAACAGGCCATGGGTCATTTCGTCGACGGCCGCGCCAGCCTGGTGGCCGGCACGCACACCCATGCGCCGACCGCCGATCACCAGATTTTGCCCGGCGGTACCGGCTTCATTTCCGACCTTGGCATGACCGGCGACTATAATTCCGTCATCGGAATGTTGAAGGATGAGCCCTTGTCGCGATTCTTGCGCAAGATACCATCCGAGCGTTTCGAGCCGGCCAATGGCCCGGCCACGTTGTGCGGGGTGGCGGTGGAAACCGACGACCGGACCGGGCTTGCAATGAAAATCGCGAGCGTGCGGCTGGGCGGACGGCTGGAAGAGACGGTGCCGAAATTCTGGACGTGAAACGGCGGCCGCGGCCGGCCATAATACTGTAATGCGACCGCCAATTTCTCTTGCGAGGGCGCGCCGTCGCGCGCCAGATCAAAGATGGTGAACGACGACATGAACGCAAAGTACGTCATTTCCCGCCGCAGTCTGCTCGCCGGCACCGCCGCAGCGCTGGCGGCGAGCCCGGTCGCGTCGTCGGGCGCCTTCGCCCGCGCGCCTTTGCTCAACACCCAGGCGCCGGCTTATTACCGCTTCCGCATCGGCGCGATCGAGGCGACCGCGGTGTCCGACGGGCCGCTCGATCTCGGCACGCCGCAGCCCGACATATTCAAGGGCGTCAGCAAGGAAGAATTCAGCAAGACGCTGGCCGACAATTTCCTGTCCACCGACAAGGTCAAGCTCGAACAGAACGCGCTGGTGCTCAATACCGGCGAGCGCCTGATCCTGATCGATACCGGGACCGGAGCGCAGAAGCTGATGGGGCCGGACACCGGACGGCTGCTCAACAACCTGAAAGCCGCCGGCATCGATCCGAAGGACATCGACGCGGTGGCGCTCACCCATGCGCATCCCGATCATTGCTGGGGCCTGCTCGGCGCCGACGGCCAGCAGAATTTCCCCAATGCGCAAATCTACATGTCGCAGGAGGATTTCGATTTCTGGACCGATCCCGCCAAGGCCGCAAATGACATGCTCAAGGGTTTCATCGAGAATACCCGCAAGCAGTTGCTGCCGCTGCGCGAGCGCATCGTGTTTTTCAAGGACGGCCAGCAATTCCTGCCCGGCGTGCAGGCGATCGCCGCGCCCGGGCACACGGTCGGCCACACCGTGTTCATGATTTCATCCGGCGACAAGAGCCTGTGCAATGCCGGCGACCTCGCCCATCACCACGTCATCCCGCTGCAGCGCCCGCAACTCGAATTCACGTTCGACACCGACGGCGCGCAGGCCGCGCGCACCCGCCAGCGCCTGTTCGGGATGCTGGCCGCACAACGCATCCCGCTCCTGGCCTATCATTTCCCCTGGCCGGGGCTCGGGCATCTGGCGACGCAGGGCGGCGCCTTCCGCTACGTTCCGGCGCCGTTGCAGACGGTGCTCTGACCGCCAGCGCCGCCACGTCGCGCGTCACTGCTGGCCGTCGCACTTTGTGACGTCGATCTTGCAGAACTTGTCGCGGTCGCGGCCGGCAGTGGCGGCGCAGCGCGAAAGGGCGTCCTTCTCGGCGAGATCTTTGGTGTTGGCGATCGCCCAGCCGAAGCCCGGCGTGCCGGCCTGCGGATCCATGGCGATGCTGAGGCACTGGTCGCGGAACGTGGAGACGATCTTGCACAATTTGGTTGTCGCCTGCGGTTCCATCACGAACGTGCGGCATTCCTTGAGCGCCTGCTCCTGCGCGCTCACCGGGTTCGGGTGGTTGACGGCGTAACCGGCCGCCACGCCCTGCTTGACGACATCCTTCGGCAGCCCGAGCGCCAATGCGCCTTCCGAGCGCGCCGGGGCCGCCATGGTCAGTGCAAGGAGGATCAGGGTCGGGCAAACCGCCAGCGGCCATCCGGTCGTCGCCGCGGCAGTCCGATCTGCAATCATGGTTTCCCCCGGGATGCGGACACAGAATGCTAGCGCCGGCCTTGGCCGGTTGTCAGCGGCATCGCGCGCCCCGTCCGGCGTATTTTTTGCCCCGCCGCGGCTCGTTCCGACGGCCTTGCGCTTGTCAGATTCGAGGTCGCCATCTTATAAGGCTGCCACTCCAATCGACAGCGACGCAGCGCACGGCTCCCATGGCAGGCCATTCCCAATTCAAGAACATCATGCACCGCAAGGGGCGCCAGGATAAGCTGCGCTCCAAAATGTTCTCCAAGCTCGCGCGTGAAATCACGGTCGCGGCCAAGCTTGGGCAGCCCGATCCGACCTTCAATCCGCGCCTGCGCGCCGCCATCCTCGCCGCGCGCGCCGAGAACATGCCCAAGGACAATATCGAGCGCGCCATCAAGAAGAGCCTGGGCGGCGATTCGGAGAATTACGACGAGGTGCGCTACGAGGGCTATGGTCCCGGCGGGGTCGCCATCATCGTCGAGGCGCTGACCGACAACCGCAACCGCACCGCCGGCGAGGTGCGCGCGAGCTTTACCAAGAGCGGCGGCAACCTCGCCGAAACCGGCGCGGTGTCGTTCATGTTCGACCGCGTCGGCGCGGTCGAATTCGAGCCTAGGGTGGCGACCGCCGACGCCATGCTGGAGGCGGCGATCGAAGCCGGCGCCGACGACGTGGCCTCCGATGACAACGGCCATGTGATCTACACCGCGCAGGATTCGCTTGCCGACGTGGCCAAGGCGCTGGAAGCGAAATTCGGCGAGCCGCGCAAGGCGGCCCTGACCTGGAAGCCGCAGAACACGCTGCCGGTCGACGACGAGCAGGGCGAGAAGCTCTTGCGCCTGATCGAGACGCTTGAGGAAAACGACGACGTGCAGAACGTCTATTCCAACTTCGAAGTGTCCGACGCGCTGATGAGCCGGATGGGCGCCTGACGCCGGGGCATGATCCCGAAAAGTGTAAGGCGGTTTTTGGAAGTTAGCGGACGAACTTGTCCCACAGCGGCATGGCGACGATCGCGGACGCGCCGATGATGACGAAAGCCACACGCCGATAGGACGTGGACGACGCGTGCGTAAAAATCTTCGAGCCGCCCCACATCGACAGAACATGCAGTGGGCCGAGCAGGACCGACAGCGCCAGGAGCTTGACCGTGATCAGTCCGTGCGCCGCATACGTGATGACGGAGCCGGCCGAGAACAGGCCGAAATAGGAAATCAGGTTGGCGCGTACGACCGCGATATCCTGCATGCTGCCGAGCCAGTAAATGATGATCGGCGGCCCCGATATCTGCACCGCGCCGCCCAGCACGCCGGCGAACAGGCCCACCGCCACGGTCACCGCGATGTGCGGGCGGCCATGATAACGCCAGCCCGATATCAGGATCGCGACAATCACGCTGACGAGCGCGCTGATCGCCCAGCGCAAGGCGACCGGGTCGGCATATTGCAGGATCAGCGTTCCGAATTGGGCGGCCAGCATTGCGGCGGCGGCAAGCGGCAGCACTTCGCGCCAGACTGCGTGCCGCCGGATGTCGAGCATGAAACTGACGCTGGTCGCGACGTCGATCAAGACGAACGTGACGGCCGCGGCGCGCGGCTCGTAAACCGCAGCCATCAGGGGAATATAGATCAGCGCCGAGCCAAATCCCGAGAAGCCGCGTACGACGCCGGAAATGACGGCGATGGCGACCGCCGCGATGAAGCGGGGCTCCGCGACGAGCTGGATGACGGTGTTTGAGAAGTCGGGATTGTCGATCACGGCGGGGTACCGGGGTCGAAACCTAGACGATTGCCGGGCAAAATGCGCCGTTGTTCACAGCGGCCGCGGCGGGAATTGACAGGAGATTGCGGCTTGGGCCCATTCCTGGAATGAGCGCGGCGCCCACCACGGCTACCGGTTCCCGGCCGACGATCCTGATCGGGTCCGCCGCCGCGCTTGCGACCGTGCTGATCTGGGCCGGCTGGGTGGTGGCGACGCGGTACGCGGCGCAGACGCTCGACATTTCGGCGGTGGCGCTGTTGCGCTTCGGCGTTCCCGCGCTGGTGCTTGCCCCGGTCTGGTGGCGCACGGGATTGTTGCCGCGCGGGCCCTCGCGCTTCGTCCTGTTCGCCATGGTGGCCGGCTCGGGCGCGCCCTTCTTCGTGATCGTCGCGTTCGGGTTGCGGTTCGCGCCGGCGGCGGAAGCCGGGCCGCTGCTGCCCGGCACGATGCCGCTCTTCGTGGCCATCCTGTCCTATGTGTTCGATCGCGACCGGCCGAGCGTCTTGCGCAAGGCCGGTTTCGCACTGATTGCGGTCGGCATCGCCGTCATCGTCGGATATGAGATCGCGGCGGGCGTGCGGGCCGCCGGACCCGGGCATGTTTTGGTTCTGACCGGCGCGCTGTTCTGGGCCGTCTATACGGTCGCGTTTCGGCGCAGCGGTTTGTCGGCGTTCGAAGGCGCTGCGGTGATTGCCGCCTGGTCAATGATCCTCGTGCTGCCGTTCGGTGTCGTGCCGCTGCTCGCGGCAATCGCGCACGGCAGGGGCGGCGAAGTCGCCGTCCAGGCGCTCGTACAGGGCGGGCTTTCGGGTGTGGTCGCAGTTGTGCTGTTCGGCATTGCGATCCTGCGGCTGGGCGCCTCGCGCGCGGCCGCCTTTGCCGCGCTCATTCCGGTGCTGGCGGGCATGCTGGCGATTCCGGTTCTGGGCGAAATCCCCTCGGGTGCGGCGTTGGTCGGGATTGCCGCAACCTCGGTCGGCGTCGCGCTTGCGAGCGGAGCGTTCGAGCGCCGGCGGCAGGGCGCCTAGCCGGACGGCCCCGGCGGGACTATCAAGGCAGCGTGGACAAGCGCGCGATTCGCATTCTGGGCATCGATCCGGGCCTCCGCCGCACCGGCTGGGGCCTGATCGAATGCGAGGGCAACCGGCTGGTCTTTGTCGCCTGCGGCTCGGTGGAGACGAACGAGCGCGACGATGTCGCCGTGCGGCTGGTCGTCATTCACGACGGGCTGTCGCGGGTGCTGGCGACGCATTGCCCGGACGAGGCGGCGGTCGAGGCCACGTTCGTGAGCAAGGATGCCGGCGCTACCCTCAAGCTCGGGCAGGCGCGCGGCATCGCCATGCTGGTTCCGGCGCGGGCGGGACTGCCGGTCGCCGAATATGCGCCGAACCTCGTCAAGAAAACGATCGTCGGCGCAGGACATAGCGAAAAGTCGCAGATTCGCATGATGATCGGCGTCCTGTTGCCCAAGGCCGATCCGCGCTCGGACGATGCGGCCGACGCGCTGGCGATTGCGGTGACCCATGCGCATCATCGCGCGAGTGCGCGGCTTGCCCGCCTGCTCGCCGCCGGCGGCTGACCCATGCGCACTGGCATGGATCCGATGCAGCGGGTGCGCCCGGCCGCCCCGGAATGCGGTCCGGGTTCCGCGCCGCCGCTGCTGCATCCGCCGACTCGTGATAACAACCCGCCATGATCGGAAAACTCCGGGGCGTCATCGATTCGTACGGCGAGGATTGCGTGATCCTCGACGTGCAGGGCGTCGGCTACGAAGTGCATTGCTCGGCGCGCACGCTGCAGGCGCTGCCTTCGCCGGGGGAGGCTGCCACGCTTTCGATCGAGACCCATGTGCGCGAGGACCAGATCCGGCTGTACGGTTTCCCGGGCGACCTGGAGCGGCAATGGTTCCGCCTCCTGCAGACCGTCCAGGGCGTCGGCGCCCGGGTCGCGTTGTCGGTACTTGGCACGCTGTCGCCCGCCGATCTTGCGACCGCGATTGCCACGCGCGACCGCGCGGCGGTGTCGCGCGCGCCGGGGGTCGGCGCCAAGGTGGCCGAGCGCATCGTCACCGAATTGAAGGACAAGGCGCCCGCGTTCACCGATGTCGATCCCGCTGTTATTCGCCTGTCGGGAGCGTTGGAGGACAACAAGGCGCCGCAGCCGGTGCGCGAGGCAGTCTCCGCGCTCGTCAATCTCGGCTATGGTCAGCCGCAGGCGGCGGCGGCGATTGCGGCGGCGGCGCGCAGCGCGGGCGAACATGCGGATACGCCGAATCTCATCCGGCTCGGCCTGAAGGAACTGGCGAAGTGAATGACAAAGCTGAGTAAGGACGATCAGGAGCTTGTGCGTGCGGCCACCGAGGCGATCAAAAGCCGCTATCGTGACGACTGGCAGGAAGTCGGCGCGGCCTTGCGCACGCGCGACGGGCGCATCGTGACCGGGGTCAATATCGACGCCTATATCGGGCGCATCGCCGTGTGCGCGGAAGCCGTCGCCGTCGGCCGCTCGATCACGGAGGCCGGCGACAAGGGCATCGAGACCATCGTCGCGGTCCGCCATCCCAAACCCGCGGAAAAGGACCAGACCATCCGCGTCGTCTCGCCCTGCGGCATCTGCCGCGAACTGATCTGCGACTATGATCCCAAGGCGCGCGTCATCGTTCCGGGTCCGGAGGGACCGGCGGTGACCACCATCGGGGAATTATTGCCCAACAAGTATAATCGCGGTTCCGGATGAACGGAGATTGCCGGTGAGCGCTGCGCGCACGCTGTTGTCTGCCGACCGCCGCGACGACGACGGGACGGAAGCCTCGCTGCGTCCGCTCCGGCTCGCCGAATTCATCGGCCAGGAAAAAGCGCGCGCCAATCTCGAAGTCTTCATTCGTGCCGCGCGCGAGCGCAAGGAGGCGCTCGATCACGTGCTGTTCGTCGGGCCGCCCGGGCTCGGCAAGACCACGCTCGCGCAGATCGTCGCGCGCGAACTGGGCGTCAATTTCCGCGCGACCTCGGGGCCGGTGATCGCCAAGGCCGGCGACCTCGCCGCGCTCCTGACCAATCTCGAAGACCGCGACGTCCTGTTCATCGACGAGATTCACCGGCTCAATCCCGCGGTCGAGGAAATCCTTTATCCGGCAATGGAGGATTTCCAGCTCGACCTGATCATCGGCGCGGGGCCGGCGGCACGCTCGGTCAAGATCGATCTTGCGCGCTTCACGCTGGTGGGGGCGACGACCCGCGCCGGCCTTCTGACCAATCCGCTGCGCGACCGGTTCGGGATTCCGGTGCGGCTGAACTTTTATACCGAAAGCGAACTGGAGGAGATCGTCACCCGCGGCGCGCGCGTGCTCGGGGTCAAGATCACCAAGGACGGCGCCAACGAGATCGCCCGCCGCGCGCGCGGCACCCCGCGCATCGCCGGTCGCCTGCTGCGCCGGCTGCGCGACTTTGCGCACGTGGAAGGCAACAAGCCGATCGACCGCGCGGTCGCTGACAAGGCGCTTGGTGCGCTGGAGGTGGATGCGGCCGGGCTCGACGCCATGGACCGGCGCTATCTGATGACGATTGCGCTCAATTACGGCGGCGGGCCGGTCGGCGTCGAGACCATCGCCGCCGCCTTGTCGGAGCCGCGTGACGCGATTGAGGACATCATCGAGCCGTTCCTGATTCAGAAAGGTTTCGTGCAGCGCACCCCGCGCGGCCGCCTGCTCACGGCCCATGCGTTCACGCATCTGGGCGTGGCCGAGCCGTCGCGTGATCCCGGGCAGTTTCAGATGTTTCAGCAAAGCGATGAAGAGTAGGTTTCACTTCATCTCAGCCATTGCCATATTGAAAGCATGACATCGATCGACAAAGCCGCCGCCGCCCTGGAACTGCTTCCAGAGGAGATGCGGGAGCCCGCTGTCGCCTATCTGCTGGAACAGGCAGAAAAATATCAGGCCCTCAAGCCCCTCGTGGCAGAGGGAATCGAGGATGTCGAGGGCGGGCGTGTAGCCGAGTGGGATTTTGGCGACTTTCTGCGTCGTGCACGGCCCGCTGTGAAATAAGCATCAAGCATGAAGATCGTCGTCTCGCACAAGGTCGACGACGATTTGCTACGGACTTTCGTTTATCTTGCCGAACGGAATCTCGCCGCAGCCGAGAACCTTGTCGCCGACATCAACCGTAAATTCGAGCAGCTTGCGCGCTTTCCCTTTATCGGCCGGGAGCGTTCAGCCCTGCAACAGGGATTGCGCAGCGCCCTGGTTGGGGAGACATCTTGTCTTTTATCTCGTTCGAGAGCAGGAGATTGCGATTGTACGCGTGATCGACGGCTGTATGGATATCGACGAGGAATTCCAGAAGTGAACGAACGATTGTCTGTATCTCTCGACGGCGAGCTTCGCGACGGCCGCCATATCCAGGTCGTGCGCGTCTATTACGAGGACACCGATTTCACCGGCATTGTCTATCACGCCAATTACCTGCGCTACATGGAGCGCGGGCGCACCAATTATCTGCGCCTGATCGGCGCCAACCACCGCGCCTTGTTCGAGCAAACCGAGAAGGAGGCGCCCGGCTTCGCCTTTGTCGTGCGCTCGATGAGCATCGACTTTCTCAAGCCCGCGCGCATGGACGACATCCTCCGGGTCATCAGCGATCCGGTCGAGGTCAAGGGCGCCTCGGTCACGATCCGCCAGCGCGTGATGCGCGGCGACGAGCTTCTGGTCGAAGCGCAGGTGCGGGTTGCCTTCATCGCCGGCGGCCGCGCCCGGCCGATCCCCAGGCCGCTGCGCATTGCGATGAAAGCTGATCAGGACGCGGCCGGACAAAGCTGACGCCCCGCCAGGAACCGCGCCGCCGCGTTCACGCGCTTTGTTGCCGGCGCGAAAAGAAATCGAAACCGAGATCGATCGCGGTTTTGAGCGCGATCAGGATGATCAGGGGCGCGATCGAGCCGAGTCTTTGCACCAGGAATGCGCCCGCAAGAATGCTCAGATGCATGGTGACGATGCGCGCATAGAAAGCGTGGATGCCGCTGTCGCGTCGGGCCGTCTCTTGCGGCGGGGCGCCGGTCGCGACCTGGCCCGCGAACCAGGTTTGCAGCCGGCGCAGGTCCAATAGCGTCGTGACGCCACGGCCGACAAACATGGCAAGCAGCGGCAGCCACAGGCCGCTGCCGATGATGATCTGCCGCACGGCGTCCTCGGCATTGTGGATGCGCAGCCGCCACGCGCCCGCGAACAGCGCCCACAGGAAGATCATGTGGACCGTCATGAACATGCCGGCATGGAACGTGAAAAAGAGGATCGCCAGTCCGACGGCGGCGCGCCCCTTGCCGTCGGGCGGTTCACGCAGCGACCGCACCGCCATCCAGAAGCCGATGATCGCGGTCTCGAACCAGTAGAGGATCAGAAGGAGAAATATGTCCCAGCCCCAGAACAGCACGCCGGCGAGCGGGATCAGGTTGGCAGCCAGAAGGATGAGGGTCGACGGGGACGGCAATCGGCACATCGAATCAAGGGCGTGATCTCGACTTGCCTATAGCAGGGACCCGCGTGCCGATGGCTTGGCTTTTTCAGCGGTGCCCATGCCGCCCCGGGATCGAGCCCGCAAGCCGACTTCCGGATCCGCGCGCCGGGTGCAGAGCGATGCGCTCAATTGCGCGGGCACGGCCGGCACGGCTGCCTGCCGGCCTTTGACCACGCAAACCTGCATCGACGCCGGTCCGGCAATCATGTTAACAGCGTTTACATGCGATGGTCGAAACATGGTCGCGGCGGGGGTGGCGCGCGCGGCTACCACCACGGCAATCTCAAGGAAGCGCTCCTGCGCGCGGCGCTCGAACTGATCGCCGCGAAGGGACCCGCCGGCTTCACCTTTGCCGATGCCGCGCGCTCGGCCGGCGTCAGCACCGCGGCACCCTATCGGCATTATCGCGATCGCGAGGCTCTGCTCTCCGAGATTGCGCGGCGCGGGTTTGAGGAATTCGAACGGCGGCTGTCGCACGCCTGGGACGCAGGGCGCCCGACTCCCGTTGCCGCATTCGAGCAGCTCGGCAAGGCCTATCTGGCGTTTGCGCGCCAGGAGCCCGCCTTCTACTCGGCGATGTTCGAGGCCGGGATTCCGCTCGACGCCACGCCGGAGCTGCGCGCGGCCGGCGATCGCGCCTTCGCGGTCTTGCGCGACGCCTGCGAAATTCTCGTGGCGCGGCTGCCGGCCGGCAACCGCCCGCCGGCCTTGATGATGGCCCTGCATGTCTGGACGCTGTCGCACGGCATCGCTTCGCTGTTCGCGCGCGGTGACAATTCGCAGCGCAAGCTGCCGATGTCGGCGGAGGACCTGCTTGAGG
>WBUW01000499.1 GCA_008933495.1 Pseudorhodoplanes sp. | reverse complement strand
GTGATGCAGTCGCGCACGATGCGCACCGAGGGCGCGATCGGGAAGCAATATTCCTTCTGCGCCATGTACTCTTTCAGAATGTCGGCCTGGATGGTGCCCGACAGCTTGTTGAGGTCGAGGCCGCGCTTCTTGGCGAGCGCGACATACATTGCAAGCAGGATCCAGGCGCTCGGATTGATGGTCATCGAGACCGAAATGTTTTCCAGATCGATGCCCTCGAACAGCGCCTCCATGTCGGCGAGCGAATCGATGGCCACGCCCTCGCGCCCGACCTCGCCCTCGCTCATCGGGTGGTCGCTGTCATAGCCCATGAGCGTGGGCATATCGAAATCGGTCGACAGGCCGGTCTGGCCCTGCGCGATCAGGAACTTGAAGCGCTTGTTGGTGTCCTCGCCGGTGCCGAAGCCCGCGATCTGGCGCATGGTCCAGGTGCGGCTGCGATACATGGTCGGGTACGGCCCGCGCGTGAACGGATAGCGGCCGGGCAGACCGATATCGTCGAGCGGGGTGTCGGCGATGTCGGCGGCGGTATAGGTGCGTTTGACCGGAACGTCGCCGATGGTGAAGAACTGCTCGCGCCGCTCGCGCTGCCTTTTGAGGAAGGCGGCGACCTCGTTGCGCTCCCAGTCGGCGATTTCGCCGGCCAGGCTATCGAGCGATTTTGGATCGAGCGCTTTGTTCATGGGCGTGTCCTCCGAGGAGCGACGTATCGAGAAGCTCGTTGGCAAGCGAATAGGGATCGGCGTCGCGCCTGAGCAGGCGGTCGGCGAGCGGGGCCGCCGCCCTGGCGATGGCCTCGCCCATGCGTTCGAGCAGGAGATTCTCCACCGTCTTGCGCAGGCGGAAATGGGCGATGGCAAGCTGGCGCCGCCGGCCGGTTTCGGTCTCGAACGCGACCCGACGGTGGCGCGCAATCGCCGAGACCAGCTCGTCGAGGCCGGCGCCCGACACCGAGCTCGTGCCGATCACCGGGGTCTGCCAGTCGGTGGCGCCGGTTGCCGGCATACCGAGCATCAGCATCTGCTTGAGATCGGTGAGCGTGCGGTTGGCGTCGCTGCGGTCGCACTTGGAAACGACATGGATGTCGGCAATCTCCAGGATGCCGGCCTTGATCGCCTGGATTTCGTCACCGAGCCCGGGTGCCGAGACCACGATCGTGGTGTGGGAGGCGCGCACGATCTCGACCTCGTCCTGGCCGACGCCGACGGTCTCCACGATGACGGTGCCGAAGCCGGCGACGTCGAGAATATCGACGGCGTCGAGCGCGGCGCGCGCCATGCCGCCGGTCGCCCCGCGGGTGGCCATCGAGCGGATATAGACGCCGGGATCGGTCGCCATGTCCGACATGCGGATGCGGTCGCCGAGGATGGCGCCGCCCGAATAGGGGCTCGACGGATCGATGGCGACGATGCCGACCTTCTCGCCCTGCCGGCGGATTTTCTCGGCGAGCTTGCCGACGAGCGTGGACTTGCCGCTGCCCGGAACGCCGGTGATGCCGATGATATGGGCGCGGCCGGCGCGCCGGTAGATGCACGCGAGCGCCTCGCGCGCCTCCGGCCTGCCGCTTTCCGCGCGCGAGATCAGGCGGGCGACGGCGGCCGGCTCGCCCGCAGCCACGCGCTCGACGAGCGCGAGCGAGGAGCCGGCGCGGGAGATTGCGGCGGTCACCCGTTCGCTCCCTCGATCTGCTGCTGCATGTCGCGGAACACGGCGCGGTCGTCGATGACGCGGCGGGCCTTGAAATCGGTGCGCGGGATCGAGTTCGGCCCGACGATCTCCACGCGCGTGCGCAGCCCGAGCACCTTCTGCAGCTTGTGGGCGACCTCGGCGGCGAACTTGTCGCGCGCCTGCGGCCGGTGAAAGGTCTCGTCGTCGGTCTCCACCCGCAGCAGCAATTCGTCCATGGCGAATTCGCGGCTGATCACGATGCGGTGCTCGCCGCCATAATGCGGCAATTCGTTGAGGGCGGCGTCGATCTCGCTCGGATAGACGTTCTCGCCGCGGATCGTGAACATGTCATCGATGCGTCCGAATATGCCCTGCGGCAGGCGCGGATAGGTCCGCCCGCACGGATTTTCCTCGTCGGTCCATAGCGACAGGTCGCCGGACACCAGCCGGATCATCGGCTGCGAGGTGCGCTCCAGATGCGTGTAGACCGGCGTGCCGCGCCGGCCATAGGGCACGCGCCGCATGGTCTTGGGATCGCAGATTTCGGTATAGACCACGTCCTGCCAGCACAACATGCCGCTCGTCTGCGCGGAGCCGGCGACATTCATCCAGGGCGAGATTTCCGCCATCGAGCCGGAATCGAAAACCCTGGCGCCGTAAATCTCCTCGATCTTGTCGCGCACGCCGGGGATGGAAGCGCCGGGCTCGCCGGAGAAGAACATGATCTTGAGCCGGAAATCGCGCGGGTTCAGCCCCTCGTCGCGCGCCACCTGCGCCAGATGCAGGGCATAGGTCGGCGTGCCGTA
>WBUW01000025.1 GCA_008933495.1 Pseudorhodoplanes sp. | reverse complement strand
GGATCGAGTCCGGGCCGTGCTGGTTGAGGTCGCCGAAGCCGGATCGCTTCCAGCCGCCGAAGGTGTGATAGGCGAGCGGCACGGGAATGGCGAAATTCACCCCCACCATGCCGACATTGACGCGGCTGGTGAAATCGCGCGCGGTGTCGCCGTCGCGGGTGAAGATCGAGACGCCGTTGCCGTATTCGTGCTCGGAGGGAAGCCGCACCGCGTCCTCGTAATCCTTCGCGCGCACGACCGAGAGCACGGGCCCGAAAATCTCCTCCTTGTAGATTTTCATGTTCGGCGTCACCTCGTCGAACAGGCAGCCACCCATGAAGTGGCCGTTCTCGTAGCCCTGCAGCTTGAAATTGCGGCCGTCGACCTTGAGCTTGGCGCCTTCCTTGACGCCGAGATCGACATAGCCCTTCACCTTTTCCAGATGGGCTTTGGTGACCATCGGGCCGTAATCGGCCTGCGGATCGGTGGACAGCCCGATCTTGAGGCTCTCCACGCGCGGGATCAGCTTCTCGACCAGAATGTCGGCGGTCTTCTTGCCGACCGGAACGGCGACCGAAATCGCCATGCAGCGCTCGCCGGCCGAGCCATAGCCCGCCCCGATGAGCGCATCGACCACCTGGTCGATGTCGGCGTCCGGCATCACGATCATGTGGTTCTTGGCGCCGCCGAAGCACTGCACGCGCTTTCCGTGCGCGCAGCCGGTCGTGTAGATGTATTCGGCGATCGGGGTCGAGCCGACAAAGCCGATGGCGCGCACGCGCGGATCGGTCAGAATCGTATCGACGCTTTCCTTGTCGCCGTTGACGACATTGAGCACGCCCTCCGGCAGGCCGGCCTCGACCATCAGTTCGGCGAGCCGCATCGGTACGCCCGGATCGCGCTCCGACGGCTTGAGGATGAAGGCATTGCCGCAGGCGATGGCGGGCGCGAACTTCCACATCGGGATCATGGCCGGGAAATTGAACGGCGTGATGCCGGCGACGACCCCGAGCGGCTGGCGCATCGAGTAGAGGTCGATCCCGGGACCGCCCCCTTCGGTGAATTCGCCCTTTATCAGGTGCGGAATGCCGCAGGCGAATTCGACCACTTCGATGCCGCGCTGGATGTCGCCCTTGGCGTCCGGCAGCGTCTTGCCATGCTCGGAAGAAAGCACCTTGGCAAGCGGCTCGATCTCCTTCTGGATCAGCTCGAGAAACCTGAACATGACGCGGGCGCGCCGCTGCGGATTGGTGGCCGCCCAGGCGCCCTGCGCCTTCTCGGCATTGGCGATGGCGTCCTCGGCCTCGGCCCGGGTCGCGAGCGCCACCCTGGCCTGCACCTCGCCGGTATTGGGGTCGAAAACGTCGCCGAAGCGGCCGGATTTGCCCTTGACCGCCTTGCCGCCGATGAAATGCCCGATCTCGCGCATGATGAACTCCTCCCGAACATTCTGGCCCGTCGCCGGGCTTTCTGCGTGGGGATAGCGCAGCCAAAAGCCGCCTGCAAAGCGTTCCGGTTACAGCCGGCGAGAAAATATTAGCCTTTACGCTCCTTTAATCGCGCCCGGACTATTGTCCGCACAGGCGGCGGCAGAAGCGGCCACCGGTGTGGCGTTGGGGTGCGTTTCAATGGATATTGCAACCGGCTTGGGCCTGATTTCGGGCGCGGTGGTTCTCGTCACGCTCATTCTCATGGGCGGCGAGCTTGGGATGTTTCTCGATTACCACGCCGCCATCGTGATTTTCGGCGGCTCGTTCGCGGCGACCCTGATCCGTTTCCCGCTCGCCTCGATCTTCCACGGCATCCCGATGGGGATGAAATTCGCCTTCACGCTGCGCCGCACCACGCAGCGCGAACTGGTCGAGGAAATCGCCGGCCTGGCCGAAATCGCGCGCAAGAACGGGCCGATCGGCCTCGAGCGCGTGGAAATCGACGACCCTTTTCTGGCGAAAGGGGTCCGCTATGTCGCCGACGGCTATGACGCCGATTTCATCCGCGACAACCTCGAGCGCGACCGCGACAATTTCCTCACCCATCTCGACGAAGGCCAGAAAATCTATCGTGCGATCGGTGACTGCGCGCCGGCCTTCGGCATGGTCGGCACCCTGATCGGCATGGTGCAGATGTTCGCCAACATGACCGACCCCTCCAAGCTCGGCCCCTATATGGCGGTGGCGCTGCTCGCCACCTTCTATGGCGCGGCCGTCGCCAACCTGTTCTGCCTGCCGATCGCCGACAAATTGCATGTGAAGCTGCTCGATGAAGAGATCAATCGCACCCTCATCATCGACGGCGTCCTGATGATGCGAGATTCCAAGAGCCCGGCCCTCGTGCGGGAAATGCTGCTGGCTTACCTGCCGGAGAAGCACCGCCATGAGGACGTTGAACTGGCGCCAGCGTAGCCGCCAACGGATTGAAGGCATGGCCAAGAAAAGAGGCGCCGCGCATGGCGGGGGGCACGGCTGGTTCGTCACCTTCGCCGACCTGATGGGACTGCTGGTTGCGTTCTTCGTGATGCTGGTTGCGTTCTCGACGCAGGACCAGGCGAAGCTGCAGATCGTGGCCGGCTCCATGCGCGAAGCCTTCGGCGTCCAGCAGAACGTCCGCTATTCCGGGATCATCGAGGTTGACGGCCTGCCGACGCGTCCGCGCATCAAGAACGCCGCGCGCATCAATCCCGAGGAGGCGTCGCCGACGCCGAGCCCGGACGAGAAGGATTTCAGCAACCAGTACGGCGTGCGGCTGAAAGAAGACAAGGGCTTTGCGCTCGCCTCCGCCTCGCTGCGCCAGGCGCTGCAGGACATGCCGGACATCACCGAGGTGTCCAAGAACATCATGATCGAGGAGACCAAGGACGGTCTCAATATCGAGATCATCGATCAGGACGGGCGGGCGATGTTCGCCGACGGCGCGCGCGAGCCCTATGAACGCACGCGCCGCGTGGTGCGCAAGCTCGCCGGCCAGTTCAAGGCCATGCCGTACCGGATCTCGATCAGCGGCCACACCGCGGCAAGCCATGTGCCGTCGCGGCCGGGCTATGGTCCGTGGGACCTGTCCGCCGACCGCGCCAACGCCATCCGGCAGATTCTCGAAAACGAGGGCGTGCCGGAGTCGCATTTCTACCAGGTCGCCGGCCGCGCCGACACGCAGCCGCTTTTCCCGGACGACCCCTATGTCGCCTCCAATCGCCGGGTGACCATCACCCTGATGCGCGAAGCGCCCCCGATTCCCTCCAGTTTCAAGCCCTGACCGGCCGTGCCCGGGCCGTCCACCGCCCCGAAAACTTTTTTGCCCTTCGGCCGCCGATGCTATAAGGCGCCGACCCCCGCGCATGGCGTAATCGACACGGTTCCATGACAAAGACCCCAGGGCACCCGGTGCCGGAGGCACTTGCCGCCGGCCAAGGGTCGAACCCGGTCCCGCAGCCGAAATTTCTGGCTCTTGCGCTCGGCAGCGTCGGTGTCGTCTATGGCGACATCGGCACGAGCCCGCTTTATGCGTTCCGCGAAGCCGTGGTGGCCGCGCAGGGCAGCGGCCCGCTGACGCGCGATCTCGTGCTGGGCGTGCTGTCGCTCATCGTCTGGTCGCTGATCGTCGTCGTCACGCTGAAATACGTGCTCATCCTGCTGCGTGCCGACAATAACGGGGAGGGCGGCACGCTCTCGCTCACCGCGCTTGCCACGCGCGCGCTCGGACGCCGCACGGCGCTGATCTTCATGCTCGGCATGGTCGGCGCCGCCATGTTTCTCGGCGACTCCTTCATCACGCCCGCCATCTCGGTCCTGTCGGCGGTCGAAGGGCTCAAGCTGGCGACGCCGGCCTTCGAGCATTATGTCATTCCGATCACCGTGCTGATCCTGGTGGCGCTGTTTTCGGTGCAAAGGCGCGGCACCGCGCGCGTCGCCGCCTTCTTCGGTCCGATCATGGTGGTGTGGTTCGCCTCGATCGCGGTCGCCGGCCTGATGCATATCCACGACGATCCGCGGGTGCTGCTGGCGATCAATCCCTATCATGCGTTCGCGTTCATGCTCGATCACGGCAAGATCGCGCTTGTCACGCTCGGCCTTGTCTTCCTGGTGGTGACCGGCGGCGAGGCGCTCTACGCCGATCTCGGGCATTTCGGGCGCCGGCCGATCCAGACCGCGTGGCTGTGCCTGGTCCTGCCGGCGCTGCTGGTCAATTATTTCGGGCAGGGGGCGCTGGTCCTGTCCGATCCGACCGCGCTCGAAAGTCCGTTCTATCGGATGGTGCCGGACATGGCGCTGCTGCCGATGGTGGTTCTGGCCACCATGGCGACGGTGATCGCGAGCCAGGCGGTCATCACCGGCGCCTATTCGCTGGTCCAGCAGGCGATCCAGCTCGGCTTTCTGCCGCGGCTCGCGATCATCCACACCTCCGAGGAACAGTACGGACAGATTTACATGCCGCGGGTGAATGCCGCGCTCCTGGTCGGCGTCGTGCTGCTCGTGCTGCTGTTCCGTTCCTCCAGCGCGCTCGCCTCCGCCTACGGCATCGCCGTCTCCACCACGATGGTGGTCGACGGGCTGCTCGGCTTCATCGTGATCTGGAAATTGTGGAACTGGCGCTGGTGGCAGGCCGGCCTGCTGATCATCCCGTTCGTGCTGGTCGACGGCGCGTTCCTGACCGCCAACATGCTGAAATTCTTCGAGGGCGCCTGGGTGCCGGTGCTGTTTGCCGTCCTCATGGTGCTCCTGATCGCGACTTGGCAGCGCGGCACCCAGATTCTTGCGGCCAAGACCCGCCGCAGCGAGGTGCCGCTCGAAGCGCTCCTGCGCAGCCTGGAAAAGAAACCGCCGCATACCGTGCCGGGCACCGCGGTGTTCCTCACCAGCGATCCGGCTTTTGCGCCGACCGCGCTGATGCACAATCTCAAGCACAACAAGATCCTGCACGAGCACAATGTCATCCTGACCATCGTGACCGCCGACACCCCGCGCGTGACCGACGAGGAGCGCGTGTCCATCATCCCGGTGACGCCACACTTCTCGCGCGTAAAGCTGACCTTCGGCTACATGGAATCCCCGAACGTGCCGAAGGCGCTGGCGATCGCGCGCAAGCACGGCTGGACCTTCGACATCATGTCGACCTCGTTCTTCCTGTCGCGGCGCGCGCTCAAGCCGTCCGCCCAATCCGGCATGCCGGTGTGGCAGGACCGCCTGTTCATCGGGCTGGCGCGCAGCGCCAACGACGCCACCGACTTTTTCCAGATCCCGACCGGCCGGGTGGTGGAGGTCGGCACCCAGGTCACGATCTGAAAATGTCACGATCTGAAAATGTCGCGATCCGAAAATGCCACGGTCTGAAAATGCCCTGATCCGAAAACGCGCCCGGCCCCGCCATTGCCAATATTCCGTATTATAATCAATAACTTGCTTCTGATGACCGGTTGCGACTTCGGCGGCCCGCGCATGGCTGGACGTCGTTTTTGACGCGGCGCACGCGAGACGGCGGGGCCGCAACAGGCGTATGAGCGCGCCGTCCTGCGCCTATGTTGCAGCGCAAAAACATCAGGAGAATTCCGCCATGGTTTCTTTATCGGCCGCCGGCGAGACCGACGGCAGCCCGCGCGCCGGCCAACCGCAGCCGCATGCGGGTTTCTGGGCGCTCACCCTCGGCAGCATCGGCGTCGTCTATGGCGACATCGGCACGAGCCCGCTCTACGCCGTTCGTGAATCGGTCCTTGCCGCCGTCGGCGCCGGCAACCCGGCGACCGAGGAAGCGGTGCTCGGCATCCTTTCGCTCATCATCTGGGCGCTCATTCTCATCGTCACCATCAAATACGTCTTCATTCTGCTGCGCGCCGACAATCACGGCGAAGGCGGCACGCTCGCCTTGATGGCGCTGGCGCATCGGGCGCTCGCACGCGGCGGCGGCATCGTCATTCTGCTCGGCATCGTGAGCGCGGCCCTGTTCTACGGCGACGCCCTGATCACGCCGGCGCTGTCGGTGCTCTCGGCCGTGGAAGGCCTCAAGATCGTGACCCCGGCCTTCGAGCCTTATGTCGTGCCGCTCGCCGTGCTGATCCTGTTCGCGCTGTTCGCCGTGCAGTCGCGCGGCACCGCGAGCGTGGCGCGCTATTTCGGCCCGATCACGCTCGTCTGGTTTGTCGCGCTGGCCGCGGCCGGCTGCTGGCATATCGCGCAAAACCCGGCGGTGCTGCGGGCGTTCGATCCCACGTACGGCGTAGCGTTCGTCATCAATCACGGGCTGATCGGGCTGCTGACGCTCGGCGCCGTGTTCCTGGTGGTGACCGGCTCGGAAGCGCTCTATGCCGACCTCGGGCATTTCGGCAAGAAGCCGATCCGCACCGCCTGGCTGACGGTGGTCCTGCCGGCGCTCACGATCAATTATCTCGGGCAGGGCGCGCTCGTGCTCGCCGATCCGAAGGCGATCGAGAATCCGTTTTTCCTCCTTTACCCCGAATGGGCGGTTTTGCCGATGGTCGGACTGGCGACAGCGGCCACCGTCATCGCAAGCCAGGCCGTCATCACCGGCGCCTATTCGATCACCAGCCAGGCGATCCAGCTCGGCCTGCTGCCGCGGCTGGAAATCCGCCATACCTCGGAGGCGCAGTACGGCCAGATTTTCATGCCGCGCGCGAATACGCTGCTGCTGATCGGCGTCCTGATGCTGGTGCTGTTCTTCAGGTCCTCGAGCGCGCTTGCCTCCGCCTATGGCATCGCCGTCACCGGCACCATGGTGGTGACCGCGGCGATGGCGTTCGTGGTCATCTGGAAGGTCTGGCGCTGGGGGGCGGCGGCCGCGGCGGCGGTGATTGCGCCGTTCCTCCTGATCGATCTCACCTTCCTGTCGGCCAACCTTCTCAAGGTGTTGGAAGGCGGCTGGGTGCCGCTCGTTCTCGGCGCCGCCGTCATGCTGGTGATGTATACTTGGCGGCGCGGCAGCCGCATCCTGTTCCAGAAGACGCGCAAGCTGGAAATCCCGCTCGCCGCGCTCGTCTCCTCGCTGGAGAAGAAGCCGCCGCAGCGCGTGCCGGGCAGCGCGGTGTTCCTGACCAGCGACAGCGACAGCGCGCCGACCGCGCTGCTGCACAGCCTCAAGCATTACAAGGTGCTGCACGACCACAATGTCATCCTGACCGTGGAATATGCCGCCACCCCGCGCGTCGAGGAATCCGAGCGGGTGAAGATCGAATCGCTGAGCCCGTCCTTCATGCGGGTCATCCTGCGCTTCGGCTTCATGGAGCGGCCGCATGTGCCGCGGGCGCTTGCGATCGCGCGCAAGCACGGCTGGACCTTCGACATCATGGCGACGTCGTTCTTCCTGTCGCGGCGCACGCTGCGGCCGGCGGTGCGGTCGGGCATGCCGGTGTGGCAGGACCGGCTGTTCATCGGGCTCGCGCGCAGCGCCAATGACGCCACCGACTATTTCCAGATCCCGACCGGGCGGGTGGTCGAAGTCGGCACCCAGGTCACCATCTGAAGCATGATCCCGAAAAGCGCGCGGCGGTTTGCGGAAAAGATCATGCTCGAATAGCGCGCTAAAACAGCATGACGATTCTACGAAAAGCATCCCGCTTTGGGGTTTGCGACCGATGCGGCGTCAGGCGGATTGACGGGATTGAACGCGGATGGTCCTGTTCCGCCGAGCCGGGCTGCCACAGGAGCAAGCGATGGGATGGTTCAGCCGCAAGCCGAAGGTCCGCAACCTCACGGTCGAGGAGGTGGCGCGCGGCCTGACTGAGGGCCGCATGTTGCTCGTCGACGTGCGCGAGCCGAACGAGGTGGCCACCGAAAGCTATCCCGACGCCGTCGTGATGCCGCTGTCGCAATTCGATCCGGCGGCGCTGCCCGATCCGGCCGGCAGGGAGATCGTCTTTGTCTGCCGGTCCGGGCGCCGCTCGGTCACCGCCTCGCTTGCGGCCCAGGAGCACGGGCTGCCGTACGACAAGCATTTGGCCGGCGGCATTCTGGCCTGGAAGGCTGCCGGCCTGCCCACCAGGACCTGAGAGCCGTGATGCGCCGCGCATTGCTTGCCAGCCTGCTCGCCATGCTGTCGTTCGTCCTTGCGTTGCCCGCGCCCGGCCGCGGCGAGCGCGTCGTCAATATCTATAACTGGTCGGATTATGTCGACCCGGCGGTGCTGGAAGAGTTCACCAGGGCGACCGCCATCAAGGTCCGCTACGACACGTTCGACGCCAACGAGACGCTCGACACCAAGCTCCTGACCGGCAAGTCGGGCTATGACGTGGTCGTGCCGTCGTCCTATTTCCTCGAACGCCAGATCAAGGCCGGCGTGTTCCAGAAGCTCGATCGGAGCAAGCTGCCCAACCTCGTCAATGTCTGGCCCGAAATCGCCGAACGGCTCGCCGTGCACGATCCCGGCAACCAGTTTGCGGTCAATTACATGTGGGGCACGACCGGCATCGGCTACAATGTCAGGAAAGCGCGCGAAATCCTTGGCGCGGCGACAATCGATTCCTGGGACATCGTTTTCAAGGAGGGCAGCCTCGCCCGCTTCCGGGATTGCGGGGTGATGATGCTCGATTCGCCGGAGGATATCCTGCCGGCGGCGCTGCATTATCTCGGGCTCGATCCCAACAGCCGGGTGCAGGCCGAGCTTGAGAAGGCCGCCGAACTGCTGCAGAAAATCCGGCCGGCGGTGCGCAAGTTCCATTCCTCGGAATATCTCAACGCGCTCGCCACCGGCGAAATCTGCCTCGTGGTCGGCTGGTCGGGCGACGTCAAGCAGGCGCAGAAGCGCGCGGCCGAGGCCAGGAGCGGCGTCGAGATCGGCTACGCGATCCCGAAAGAAGGCGCGCAGATGCTGTTCGATAATTTCGCGATTCCGAAGGACGCCCCCAATGCCGCGGAGGCGCACGCGTTCATCAATTTCATGCTGCGTCCGGACGTTGCCGCCCGCAACACCAACATGGTGGCGTTTGCCAGCGGCAATCTGGCGGCGCAGAAGCTCATCAACAAGGCGATCATCGAGGACCGCACGGTCTATCCCGACGCCGCGACCATGAAGAAGCTCTATACGATCAAGCTGCGCGACCCGCAGACCCAGCGCATCGTCAACCGGCTCTGGACACGGGTGAAGACGGGGAGATAGAGCGCGATCCGCCGAAGTGGGTACCGGTTCGGCGAGAGATCGCGCGAAAAACTAAAGAATCCGGACCGTGATCCGATTCAATCTGAACGGATCACGGTCTAGGGCGGCGCCGTTGCCGCGAAAGCGCGAAGCCGTGCGCCCGGTCGCGCGGGCCTTCCAACGTCGTGGCGATGGGTCCCCGCCGGTGCCGGGACGACGGAATGGCTACCGCCAGCGGCGGTGCAGCCACAGCCATTGCCCGGGGTGCTCGCGCACCCAGCCCTCGACCACGCCGGTGATGATCTGCATGGTCGCGGTGACGTCGATCTTGCCCTCGGCGTCGCGCGCGGGCGCGATTTCCTCGGTCAGTTCGATGAAGAAGCGATGGTCGGGCAGGCGCACCACCCGCACGCCATGGATCGGGCACTCGATCTGGCGGGCGAGGCGCGCGATCAGCGGATTGGCGTTGGTCTTGTGGCCGAAGAAGGTGACCGGCACCCCGCGCACATAATACTGGTCGACCAGCATCCCGACATGCAGGCCTTCCTGCAAGGCCTCGGCCGCCTTCACCGGGGCGTCGAGCCCGGTCTTGATCAGGCGGCCCATATTCACCCCGCGGGTGCCGAGCACCATGTCGGCGATCGGCCCGATATTCGGCGCGCGATAGAGCACCGCGCTCGGCAGCCCGTGCGCGGCGCCGGGCAAAGCCGGCATTTCCCAGTTGGCGAGATGGGCGGCGAATACCAGCGCCGGCTTGCCGTCGTCGCGCAGGCGGATGAAGCGCTCTTCGGATTCGGGGGCGAATTCGATGCGGCTGCGGCCGCGATTGTCGGGATCGTGGTCCCAGATGCGGTCGAGATGGGCGAACTCGATGCCGAGCCGGCCGAGATTGTCCCAGACGCCGGCGAGAATGGTCTCGATCTCGGCGTCGGTCTTGTCCGGGAAGGCGAGCTTCAGATTGGCGCGGCCGATCCGGTGCTCGCGCAGCTTCGGTCCGACCTTGCGCATCACCCGGCCGGCCAAATCCGACATTTTGTGCGGGTCGGTGAGGCGGATGAGCTTGATCAGCCCGACCGCGAGCCGCCCGAGTAGGGCATCGCGAAGCGCGTTCGGAATGCGGATGCGCATCAACATTTTCTCTTCGTCATGGCCGGGCTTGTCACCGCAAGTCGGATGTTTCCGACTTGCGGCCTGCAAGATTGCGGAACTCGGGCAGGCCCGAGTTCCGATGCCATCCCGCTTAGGTTGTCACGGTACCCTCCTAAGCGGGCTGCGCGGGTCAAGCCCGCGCATGACGACTGAAAGCGTGAAAAGCGCTTCAGCATCAGAACGTCACGATCACCTTGCCGAACACCTGGCGGCCTTCGAGCCGCGCGAGGCCCTTCTCGAGATCTTCAAGGCCGACCTCGGTGTCGATCACCGGGGTGAGGCCGCCCGCCATCTTGGC
Organism: Pseudorhodoplanes sp.; assembly: GCA_008933495.1. GTDB lineage: Bacteria > Pseudomonadota > Alphaproteobacteria > Rhizobiales > Xanthobacteraceae > Pseudorhodoplanes. The sequence goes on along the minus strand of WBUW01000025.1, from coordinate 4,689 downwards.
GAGGCCGTCGCGGATGTTGCGCATCGAGGCGCCGAAGGAGGCGAGGATTTTATATTGTTGCTGGAATAGTTGCATCAGGTTGATGGTGACGGTCGGTCCGGCGGTGGAGCCGCAGGTGACCAGCCGGCCGCCCTTTTTCAGGCAGAACAGCGAGGCGTTGAAGCCCTCGCCGCCGACATGCTCGAACACCACGTCGACGCCCTTCTTGCCGGTGATCTTGCGCACGCGCCCCTCGAAGCGCTCGGTGCGGTAATTGATCACATGGTCGGCGCCGATCGCCTTGGCCTTCTCGATCTTGTCGTCGCTGCCGACCGTGGCGATGACCGTGCAGCCGATCTGCTTGGCCATCTTGATGGCGGCCGAGCCGATGCCCGATCCCGCCGCGTGCACGAGGATGCTCTCGCCCGGCTGCAGCTTGGCATTGTCGAACAGCATGTGCTCGACGGTGGAATAGGCCACCGGCGCGCAGGCCGCATCGCGCATCGACACTCCCCTGGGCACCGGGATGACGAGGCGCTCGGGCATGTTGACGAGCTCGCGTGCGAAGCCGTCGACATGGAAACCCATGATGCCGCCGACATTTTCACACAGGTTGTCGCGGCCTTCCTTGCAGTATTTGCAGGTGCCGCAGGTCAGCGCGCCATACATCACCACCGGATCGCCCGGCTTGAATGTTGTCACGCCGTTGCCGATCGCCGAAACCTCGCCGGCCGCTTCCACGCCGACCACCAGCGGATATTTTCGCTGCGCGAACGCCATGCCGCGATAGCCCCACACGTCGATATGGTTGAGCCCGACCGCGCGCACGCGGATCTGCACCTGCCCCGGCGCGGGCGCGGGCGGGGGCGGCAGGTCGGTGAGTTCGAGTTTGCGGTCACCGAGCAAAGCAAGCGCACGCATGGACGGGCAATCTCCCGGAAAACGGTCGAAAAAGGCTTGGAAAACGTGCGCTTGGGTAGCCCCCGGCCACGGGCGGCGTCAACCCGCATTCTCAAGCTCGTCATGGCCGGGCCGTGTCCCGGCCATCCACGTCTTTCCCTCTGGATGCGGCGACAAGACATGGATGCCCGGCACAAGGTTTACGCGCGGGCCGGCCGAGGGCCGGACCCGTGTGCCGGGCATGCGCGAACTTTTGAAGCCCTAGGCCGGCTCGCCGGTGAGCACCAGGCAGGTATTCTGCCCGCCGAAGCCGAACGAGTTGGAAATCACCCGCCGCACCTTGGCGTCGCGCGCCACGTTGGGCACCACGTCGAGCGGGATGGCGGGGTCGGGCACCTGGTAATTGATGGTCGGCGGGATGCGCTGGTTGAGGATGGTGAGCACCGACACCACCGCCTCGATCGCGCCGGCGGCGGTCAGCGTGTGGCCGATCATCGACTTGTTGGAGGAGATCGGAATGGTCTTGATCTTCTCGCCGAACACGGTCGACACGCCGAGATATTCCATCTTGTCGTTTTCCGGCGTCGAGGTGCCGTGCGCGTTGATGTAATCGACGTCGTCGGGCGTCACGCCGGCGTCGGCCAGCGCATTGCGCATGCAGGAAATCACCGGCTTGCCGTCCGGGCTCGAGCGCGTGCGGTGGAAATTGTCGGCCTTCTCGCCGCAGCCTTCCACGATGCCGAGAATTTTCGCCCCGCGCGCCAGCGCGTGGTCATAGTCTTCGAGCACGAGCGCGGCGGCGCCTTCCGCCAGCACGAAGCCGTCGCGGTTTTTCGAGAACGGCCGCGAGGCGCCCTGCGGGGAGGCATTGTTGGTGGAGAGCGCGGACAGGAGCGAGAAGCGCACCACGGACTCGGCGGTGATCGAGCCGTCGGCGCCGATGGCGAGCGCCGCCTCGCATTCGCCGCGCTGGATCGCTTCGAGCCCGAGCTGGATCGCGGTCGCGCCCGAAGCGCAGGCCGTGGTCAGCGAGATCGGCGAGCCCTTGGTGCCGAACGTCTCCGCCAGATGCTCCGGCACGACGCCGTACTTGGATTCTTCGTAGAAATCGTGGAATTGCGGGTTGGCGGCCACCCGCACGAGGTCGCCGTATTCGATCTTCTCGTTGGCGCCGGAGGCGGCGGCGAGCGCAAAGCGTTGCGACCATTCGATCTCGATCGGCGGGAACGCCAGAAAGAGCGGGCCGGGAAAGTCGCCGGACACCCCGATGCGCGATTCCTCGATCGCTTCCCGGCCGGCGAGCAGCGCGAGCTTCTGCGACAGCTCCGACGACACCATCCCGTCTTCGTAGACCTCGTCGACGGTGCCGGCGATGGTCGTGCGCAGGCCCTCGGTCGGAAAGCGGGTGATGGCGCGGATGCCGGATTGCCCGGCGGTCAGCTTCTTCCAGTTGTCGGCCTTGCCGATGCCGAGCGGAGTGACGAGACCCATGCCGGTGATCGCGACGACCGGACGGCCTTTCTTGTCGCGGTGCGCTGCCATGCTGCCTCCTCAGCCGATCCGCTCGATCAAAGCCAGCCCTTCGCCGCGCCAATGTCCGACGCTGGTGACGACCGCCTGCCGGATGCCGTTCGCCGGCGCCTGTCCGACATCGCCGCTGCCCGAGCCCGGAAAGAGTGTCCCGGCGCGCACGGCCTGGCAACCGAGCGCGATATTGGCGAGGAACTGCGCTTCCATCCCGTTGCCGATATGGGTGGCGGTGGCGCGGACCGGAAGGCCGATCGCCGCCAGAACGCTGCGCTCCTCGGAGGTCGCGGGCTCCGCGCCCGACGCCCCAGAAATGACCACGGCGCCGTCTTTCTTCACCTGGCCGGCGATTTCATTCCATTCCGCGCGCAGGGTCGCTTCCGCGTCGCCCGGCTTGCGCAGGTTGCGGCTCGACTGGATCGAGGCCAGGCGGGCGACCGGCCGCGCGCCGCGCTTCTCGGCATGCGCGCGGCTTTCGATGACCACGAACGCGCCCATGGCGGCAAGCGTCAGCGCTCCCTTCGGGCCGCGGTCCCAGACCGGCCGGAACGGCGGCTCCAGCAGCGGCGTGCCGAGCCGGAACAGGAGCACGAGGTCCCAGCGCGTGCCGTTATAGGCGCCGCCGACAAGGCTGATCTCGCTCTGGCCGGCGGCAATGCGCGAATGCGCCACGCGCAGGGCGTCGACGCCGGAGGCTTCCTCGCCCATGAAGGTGCGTGAGGAGCCGACCACGCCGTGCACGAGCGAAATGTTGCCGGCAAGCAGGTTCGGCAATTGCGCGAGGAAGAGGGTGGGGCGCAGGTCGCTCATCAGCCGTTCGTTGACGAACGGATCGCGGTTTTCGACCTTGCGCGCGTCGGTCAGGATCGCCGCATCGACCGCCACGTCGCGCTCGCCGCCGCCGGCGGCGACGATCATGTCGGTCTTGTCGAGAATTTCGGTGTTCTTGGCGATGCCGGCATCGGTCAGCGCGAGGCCGGCGGCATAGACGCCGATCCGCTGCCAGGCTTCCATCTGCCGCTGGTCGCCCTTTTTCGGGATCTGGCTGTCGAAACTCACCGGCACCAGCGGGAAGGTGATGTAGGGCGCGAAGGTCTTGTCGTCATAGGGCGGCGGGCCGCCCGCCATCAGGCGGTCCCAATGCTGGTCGAGACCCTCGCCGAGCGCGGAAACAAGACCGACCCCGGTTATCCAGACTTCGCGCGCCGTGTTCACTTGCGGAATTCCTGCAGCGGAAAATCGAGTTGCTTGGCCCAGGTCACCATCGTGTTCTGGAATTCCGGGCTGGGATAGGGGATCAGCCGGTAGGTGAGCTGCGCGTCGGCGATCGCGGTGTCACCGGACCTGATCTCGCCCTGCGCGATCGCAAATCCCGACCCCTCGTGCACGATCCGGCCTTCCGTCGTCAGCTCCATGCCCGGAAATACCGCGCCGCGCACCTTGGCGTTCTTGACGCCGGCGAGCACCGGCAGGCCGGTGAAGCCGGTGATCGCGGAGACCAGCCAGCCGCAGGTCTGCGCCATGTTCTCGATCAGCAGCACGCCGGGCATCAGCGGGTAGCCGGGGAAATGCCCCTCGAAGACCGGGCTTTCCATCGGAACCTTGCTTTCCGTCTTGATCCAGCGCTCGTCCGCCTTCACCGCGACAAAGCGGTCGAGCATCTGGAAATATTCAAGCCGCATGCGCGCCTACTCAAATCTCGTTGCGGGGGGCCGTCCGGCCAAGCGCCGCCGGCCGCCGCCCGGGCGGCCGATCGGGCGGCGGATCGGGCAGGCGTTCAGGCACCCTTGGCCGTGATCAGTTCGTCGATCCGGGCGCAGAGATTCTTCAGCACGAAATATTGCTCGGTGGTCGCCTGACCGTCGTTGATCTTCTGGGTCCATTGTTCGAGCGGCAGCTTGATGCCGAACGCCTTGTCGATCGCAAAGGCGATATCGAGAAAGTCGAGGCTGTCGATCTTCAGATCGTCGATCGCGTGGCTGTCCGGCGTGATGGTCTCGCGCGGAATGTCGCAGGTTTCCGCGATGATGTCGGCAACTTTGTCGAACGTGGTGGACATAGGCGCTCTCGATTGACCGCTGCCGGCCGGGGCGGGACCCCATAAGGCCCCCGCGCCAAGGGACGTTTGGCAAGGGACGGCTGGCAAGGGACGGCTAGGCTGCCGCTGGTGGATATGGATGCCCCTATAGCGAAGGAAAGCCGGCGTTTCAACGGCGGAAACCCGGGGCGGGCGCCTCTCGCTTGAACATTCGGGCTAGTTTCCCTAACAGCCTTCGGTCCGGG
>WBUW01000498.1 GCA_008933495.1 Pseudorhodoplanes sp. | reverse complement strand
ATGCTGCCGGTGGTGTCCGGGCCCGTGCGCCCCACGCGCGGATTGTCGTCGAGGGCCGCGGTATTGTAGCGGGCCGGCGGCGGAAGAATGCCCGAGGGCGGCACCCCGAAGGAGCCGTCCCCGGCGGCGGCCGGAAGCGGCAAAGTGAGCGCAAAGACAAGCGTGAGCGTTCGCGGCGTCATCGGCGGTCCCCGTGTCAGAAAGCGCCGCCGATACTGAAACTTATATGGTTAACGAATCGTCACCGCGGCGGCGGTCAAATCTCGCGCGCCTCGAAAATCTGCTGCAAGGAAAGACGCGACCAGGCTGCGACGCGCTCGCGGAATCCCATATACGATTCGTGGACCTTGCGCGCGCGTTCGCTGCGGCCGGCGAGTTCGGCGAGCACCGTCCTGGCTTCGCGGCGCGCGGCGGCGATCAGGTCGGGCGGGAAGCGGCGCAGTTTCACATTATGGCGCCCGCTCAAGGCGGCCAGCGCCTCGGTATTGAGCTTCTCCATTTCGGCGAGCGCGAAGGTCGCCTCGGCGGCACAGGCATGAGCCACGATCGCTTTCAGTTCGCCATCGAGCGTGTTCCAGGCTTTCAGCGCGACGATGCACTCGCCGGTGCCGTTGGGCTTGTTGAAGCCGGGGCCATAATAGAACGGCGCAAGCCGATAGAGCCCGAGCGCAATGTCGGAACCGGGCCCGACGAATTCGGCGGCGTCGAGCACGCCGGTCTGCAGGCTGGCCAGGATTTCGGCCGGCGGTGTCGTCTGCGGGGTGGCGCCGAGACGGCGGAACACTTCGCCGCCGAGACCGAGCGCGCGGATTTTCAGCCCGCGCACGTCGGAAAGGCCGGCCAGTTCGCGGCGGAACCAGCCGCCCATGCAGACGCCGGTATTGCCGCCCATGAACGGCTTGACCCCGAACGGCGCATAGAGTTCGTCCCACAAGGCCTGTCCGCCGCCGGCCTCGATCCAGGCCACATGCTCGTTCGGCGTCAGCCCGAACGGAACGGTGGTGAAGAACGCAGCGGCCGGCTCCTTGCCCTGCCAATAGAACGAGGCGGTATGGCCCATCTCGGCAACGCCGGTGCCGACCGCGTCCAGCACTTCGAAGGCCGGCACCACTTCGCCGGCCGCCGACACCGCGATGTCGAGCCGCCCGCCCGAGAGCGCGCGGATGCGCTCGGCGACGCGCTCGGCCGACATGCCGGGTCCGGGCAGGCGCTTCGGCCACGACGTCACCATGCGCCAGCGCAGACTGGCGGCGCGTGCGACCTGCGGAGCTGCAAGCGTTCCGGCGCCGAGACCGGCAAGGATCGTGCGCCGTGAGATCTTGTTCATGCGGTTTCCCCGTTCCACCAGTGATGAAAATGATGCACCGGCCCGTGCCCCGACCCGATGCGCAGCCGGTCGGACGCAGCGATGGCGGCCGTGACATAGGCCTTCGCCTCGCGCACGCTGGCCGCAAGATCGTGGCCTTTGGCCAAGCCCGCCGCGATCGCCGACGACAGCGTGCAGCCGGTGCCGTGCGTGTTGCGTGTTTCGATCCGCTCCGCGGCCAGGCGCGCGACCGACGACGGCTCGATCAAGAGGTCCACGCTTTCCGCGCCGCCGCCGTGTCCGCCCTTGATCAGGACGGCGCGCGCACCAAGCGCCAGCAGCTTCTCGCCCTGATCGCGCATGTCGTTTTCGGTTTCCGCCATGGCGGATTCCAGCAACGCCGCCGCTTCCGGCAGATTGGGCGTCACGAGCAGCGCGCGCGGGATCAGGACGCCGCGCAGCACATCGATCGCGTCCGGCGACAGCAGCCGGTCGCCGGAGGCCGCGACCATGACCGGATCGAGCACCACCTTCTGCTGGCCGTACTGCGCGAGCTTGCCGGCCACCGTTTCGATCACCCTGGGCTGCGACAGCATCCCGATTTTCACCGCGCCGACGGCCAGATCGGAAAACACCGCATCGATCTGCGCGGCGACAAAATCGGGCGGCACGTCGTGGATCGCGGTCACGCCCCTGGTGTTCTGCGCAGTGAGTGCGGCGATCACCGAGGCGCCGTAGACGCCGAGCGCCGAAAACGTCTTGAGGTCGGCCTGGATGCCGGCGCCGCCTCCGGAATCGGACCCGGCAATGGTCACCGCAATTGCGGTCATCGCGGTCTGTCCTCAAGCGCACGATCGACGATGGAACGCAAACGCGCGGCCGCCGATTTTGGTTCGATTGCCATCGACAAAGCCGAGATCACGGCAACGCCGTCGGCGCCGGCCGCGATCACGGTTGCGGCATTGCGCTCGTCTATTCCGGCGATGGCGCCGACCGGGAGGTCCGGCCGGCGCGCGCGAACGAGACCGGCCAGCGCGCGCAAGCCGTCCGGGCCGACCGGCGGATCGGGATTGTCCTTGGAGTTTGTTTCGAACACGCCGCCGATGCAGACATAGTCGATCCGTTCCAGCGGCGCATCGTTCGCCTGCTTCCCGGTCTTGATCGAAAGCCCGATGATCGCCCGCCGACCGAGCAGGCGGCGGGCATCTTCG
>WBUW01000497.1 GCA_008933495.1 Pseudorhodoplanes sp. | reverse complement strand
AGCCGCAAATGCCGGGCTTTTTTCACACGACCGAAACCCCTATATTCAGCCTGCCGGCGCAAGCCGGCTATGGCGATAAACGGGCGTCGTAATAAACCTTTCGGACCCGGGGGCAGTACCCGGCGCCTCCACCCAAGCCCGGCAAGGACGGGTTTGGGCGGGGGCGAACCAGGATCGACGAGGGCGTAAAGGGCGGTCTTTTGCTCGGCATGGTTCCGCCGTTATCGGGCCACTTTCATAGTTGCCAACGACAACTATGCTCCGGTTGCTCAGGCTGCGTAACGCAGTTTGAAAGACCGATTTAAAGCCCTGACGGGTTAGCTCCGTCAGGCGGGGTCCGGAGGCACCTGGCAACAGAAGCCTCCACTTTATCCGCACGATCGCGTGGCGCCGGCGAGGCTGGCATTCGACGGCCAGCGCGCTAGCATCATTCCAATCGCGAATCTCCCGCCGGGACTGGGTTCGCTCCGGCCCTCGGCATCAGGTCTTGAGCATGGCGACCGATCACATCCGTTACGACCTTCTGGCCCAGGATGCGTTGCGCGGGGTCGTGCGTGCGGTCCTGGCCGATGCCGCCAAGCGGGGCCTCGTCGGCGACCATCATTTCTTTATTTCGTTCGACACGCGCGCCGACGGCGTTTCGATTTCCGAGCGCCTGCGCGAGCAGTATCCGGAAGAGGTCACGATCGTTCTTCAGCACCAGTTCTGGGATCTTGTGGTGGACGACGACCATTTCGAGGTCGGTCTTTCGTTTGCCGGCGCATCGGAACGGTTGTCGGTACCGTTTGCCGCGATCACGCGCTTCCTCGACCCTTCAGTCCAGTTCGGGCTGCAATTCGAAACGATCGAGCTCGATGCCGAGACCGGCGAACTGATCGCCCCGGACGCGTCGCGGCAGGGCACGTTCGGGGCTGGCCCCGCCGCAGTCGATGCCGGAGAGGTCCGGAGCGAGACGGGCGAAAAGACCGGTGCCGACGTCGTCCGGCTCGACCGGTTCCGCAAGAAATAGGGGCCCGGCGCCGGTGGCGAAGGCCCGCACCGAATCCGACAGCTTCGGTCCGATCGCGGTCCCTGCGGACCGCTATTGGGGTGCCCAGACACAGCGCTCGATCGGCAATTTCCGCATCGGCAGCGAAACCATGCCGCTCGGGCTGATCCGCTCGCTTGCCATCGTCAAGCGCGCCGCCGCCGAGACCAACATGCGCCTTCGATCGCTCGACGCCAGGCGCGGCAAGGCGATCGTGCGCGCGGCGCGGGAAATCATCGACGGCAAGCTCGACGATCATTTTCCGCTCGTGGTCTGGCAGACCGGCTCGGGTACCCAGACCAACATGAATGTCAACGAAGTGATTTCGAACCGCGCCATCGAGCTGCTGGGCGGTCGGCCAGGATCGAAGGCGCCGGTCCATCCGAACGACCACGTCAATATGAGCCAGTCGTCGAACGACTCGTTTCCGACCGCGATGCACATTGCGACCGTCCTCGCGCTCGTACATCGGCTCATTCCGGCTCTCACCCATCTGCAGCGCGAACTGCAACGCAAGGAAAGGCAGTTTGCCAAAATCGTGAAAGTCGGCCGCACCCACACCCAGGACGCCACCCCGCTAACGCTCGGACAGGAATTCTCCGGCTATGCCGCGCAGGTCGGCTCCGGTATCGCGCGCGTGAAAGCGGTCCTGCCTGAGCTCTACCGGCTCGCGCAGGGCGGTACCGCGGTCGGCACCGGGCTCAATGCCAAGCCGCAATTCGCACGGCTGTTCGCACGGCGCGTGGCCGAACTGACCAGGCTTCCGTTTGTCACGGCGCCCAACAAGTTCGAGGCGCTGGCCGCCCACGACGCCTTCGTGTTCGTGCACGGCGCGCTCGATTCGATCGCCGCCGCCCTGTTCAAGATTGCCAACGATATCCGCCTGCTCGGGTCCGGGCCGCGTTCGGGGCTGGGGGAGTTGATCCTGCCCGAAAACGAACCCGGCTCTTCGATCATGCCCGGCAAGGTCAACCCGACGCAGGCCGAAGCCTTGACCATGGTCTGCTGCCGGGTCCTCGGCAATCAGACCACGATCACGGCCGCCGCCAGCCAGGGTCATTTCGAGCTGAACGTCTACAAGCCGGTAATCACCGCCTGCATGCTGCAATCAATCGGGCTTCTGGCGGATGCGGCGCGCTCGTTTGCCGACAATTGCGTGCGCGGCATTCGCGCCGACGAGCAACGCATCGCCGAGCTGATGCAGCGCTCGCTCATGCTGGTCACCGCGCTGGCGCCGAGAATCGGTTACGACAATGCCGCCAAAATTGCCAAAGCCGCCCACGCGCATGGCACCACGTTGCGCGAAGAAGCCGTCAAGGCGGGCTTCATAACCGAGTACGAATTTGACCGCCTCGTACGCCCCGGGAAAATGGTCCGACCGGGCTGAAGCGTCTGTCCGGCAAACACAATTCGGTTCCGCCCACGCCAGCCTTAATGAAGCGGCAACAGTAAACTTTCATTTTGCCCGCATACGTTTGGTTTTCTGCCACGGTATTG
>WBUW01000024.1 GCA_008933495.1 Pseudorhodoplanes sp. | reverse complement strand
GTCGTGCCAAGCCCACTGGCCGTAGTTCTTCTTGAGAATCGGATGCATGTAGAGGAAGGGGTCGGGCACCCCCACCTCGTCCGGCCGCCGCGGCGTTGCCTTGGCTTCAGTCATCTGACGTTTCCTTCCGGAAGAGCCTCGTTCGTTCGGCGCCCTTCCTCCTCTCGTCCTTCGTCCAGGTTGCTATTGATTGAGCGGCTTTTGCGGAAAGCCAGCCCCAGCGCCGACATCATTCAGCCGCCTCGGAATATTTTGCCACCTTTCCGGCGCGGTCGAACTTCTTGCGCTCGAAATATTTCTCGGCTTCTTCCGTGAAATCGTCGGTGCGAACGAAACAAGACGTGCGCGGATGCTTGACCATATTGGGGTCCGGATCGACCCCAATCGCATTGAGGAATGCCGGCAACCCGATCCGGTCCATCGTCTCGCCGATGCGCTCGTGCTCGAGCGCGTTTTCCGCGAAGAATTCGAGAATCTTGCCCGCGAATTCCACCAGCTTCTCATAGTCCTCGTCGGTTTCGAGCTTCATGAACGGTATGATCATGGTGCCCATGAGGTCGCCGATCTTGAGGGCGCGTTTCCCTCCGATGAGAATGGAGACGCCCCTGTCGTCGCCGGGTTTCAGCGCCTTGGTCATCACGTTGAGGCAATGCATGCAACGCACGCACGATTTGTTGTCGACGTCGAGCGTATCGTCGTCGTTCAAGCTCAATGCGCGGGTCGGGCACATGGCGATGACCGAATCGATCACGTATTTGCGACCGACCTTGGCCACATACGCCTTCACCTCTTCCTGATCGACCTTCATGTCATCGCGCCAGGTACCGATCACGGCGAAGTCGGACCGGTGAATGGCGTTGACGCAATCGTTCGGGCAGCCGGAAAACTTGAATTTGAACTTGTAGGGCAGCGCCGGCCGATGCATCTCGTCGAGGAAGTTATTGATGATCGAGCGATGCGCCTTGACCTCGTCGAAGCAGGACATCTCGCAGCGCGCGTGACCGACGCAACTCATGGAGGTGCGCAGCGCCGGGCCGGCGCCGCCGAGATCGAAGCCGATCTTGTTCAGGGCATCAAACGCCTTCTGGGTGTTTTCTGTGGAACAACCCTGGAACATGATGTCGCCGGACTGACCATGAAAGGCGATCAGGCCCGACCCGTACTCTTCCCAGACGTCGCACAGTTTTCGCAGGATATCGCTCGTGTAGTGAAATCCAGCCGGCGGCTGTATGCGCAGGGTATGGAACTCCTTCGAGGCCGGAAACTTTTCCGCAACCTCGGAGAAGCGCGGAATGACGCCGCCGCCATAGCCAAACACGGAAACCGTTCCGCCTTTCCAGTAACCCGTCCGGTTCGTATAGGAATGCTCAAGCTGGCCGAGAAGATCATTGATCATCGGCGCATACTTCTTGTTTTTGGCATCGCGCAGGCGCTTGAGGCCGGTCACGAAACTCGGCCAGGGACCGGGTTCGAGCTGATCGAGATTGGGAGTCGGATGCGCCTTGCCTTCGTCTTCCGCCATGATCTTTATCCTCCCATGCTCCGTTTCGCGCTTCTTTCGTCAATTCGCCGGGGCTATCGTTGCGACGGCAGCCGCGGGCGGTCTTGACGGGCCGGGCCACCCCGCCGACGGCATCGGCACGATAGCGGCCGAACGCCAAGGCCCGCCCCGATTCCTGACGGTTGTCGCGAACACCCCCCGTTCCGGGCGCCGCCCGATACCGGCCCGACCGCGGATTTCGTTCGCTTTTTCAAATCTCAGCAAGACGGTCATTTCCAGTCCCGGAAGCAGTTCGGAAACGGCCGGTCCACACGCGTTCATATATAAAAATTAGAATATTTTAACAGCCCTGAAAAGCCCCCTGTGATGCCGGAAACGGGCTTTCTATGGGTTATCCATCGGTCCGGACCGGACCGAGGAAGCCGAAGTCATCGCGGCTTGAGGCCTTTCGCCGGGAACCGCGTAATCTTGCATAAGAATCCCCGCCTGACGCCGCATGGCCGAGCGCAAATTGCGCGCGCGGCCTCATGGACGGCGACCGCCCATGCCGCAGGCTCGCCCTTGCCGAGACCATCGGTCGCTTGACCGGTGGCCGCACCGGGCGGAGCAAAACGCGGGGCGCCCGGGCTGGGAATATATCCATGACGCCACGGACGGCCGCTGCCGCGCCACCTTCGACAAGGTCATGATCCGCGAGACGGCGCACGGCGCCATCGTGTCCGGAAAGCACAATCTGTTGAGCCGCCATGGCCGGGGCGTTACTTTTGAAAACCTTGCACCGGATCGGGACGTGGCGGACCGTGGCCGAGTGGCGGCTTGCTCCCGGGATGAACGTGATCGGCAACCGTGATCGGCAACAATGCGGCCGGTGGCGAATTCTGATCGAACCCGACGCGACGAATTCGATAGCTTGCGGAGAGAAACGAATGAGCAATGACGACATTGGTGACGGGCTGATCAAGGTCAGCGACCTCATCATCGGACATCCCGAGGTACGATCGTTCGAGGACCTCAAGCGGTTGGTAGTTGCCGCAGGGCAACGCGGCTATCGCTTCCTGCAGTTCGACATCAAACCGGATTTTGTCGATACGCCGCGCAATTGGGACCTTGCGCTGGAAGCGGAATTCTATCGCAGCGGCCGGTCGGAACCATGAGCGCGGAAGAGAAGATCCGCATCGCAGTCATCGAAGCGCCCTATCGGCGCGAGATCTGGCTTGACGATGTCCAGTTTGACAGCGGGATGCGGCTTCTGCGCATAACGATCAAGGAAGGCCGCCGGTTCACCCAGCTCGATCTCGATTCCGATACCGCGGAACGGTGGGCGCAGATCATGCGCGACTGGGCAGGAAACGGCGGCAAAAGCCCGGCCGGTTGATCGGTCGCCGGTCGTGCGCGGGTGCGGATTGTTGCGGCAGTCCGCGTCATGAATGCGCCGGCGGGCGGCGGGCACCGCCCCGCCTAGCCTGTGCTCCAGGCACGCGGCTTCTTCATTCCGGCGATCTTGCAGGCCTGCTTGACGTAACCATAGGGAAACAGCTCGAATAGACGCGCCCGGCCGGCATCGCGATCACCCGAGAGGAATTTCATGACATGACGCGCATCGGGCGAAACACCATGTTCATCGAGCCATGAGCGCATAAAGCGAATGACCTTCCAGTGCTCGTCGGACAATTCAATATCCTCGCGCCTGGCGACGGTCTCGGCGAAGGTCTCGGTCCAGAGCGCGGGATCGATCAGATAGCCCTCGGAGTCCGTTCCGGACAGGTCGTCGCGGCCGGCCGCGGACGGTTTCTTGTCGTCAATCATGGTGGTAGCTTCCCCGTTATTGCGGAGCCGATGGAAACATAGACGGAAGACACCGGCTTTCTCAACCGGACTGCTGTCGAACCCGGCAGTTGTCCGAGAGCGTGAAGCGGGATATCCACTCAGACCAATGGATCAACTTCCGATCTTTTTCAATTTGACCGGAAAATGCGTCGGCGTCCTCGGTGGCGGTATCGCCGCCGCCCGCAAGGCCGAGCTGGCCCTCCAGGCGGGCGCGCAAACGACGGTTTTTGCGGCACAATTATGCGATGAGTTCCGCGAACTGCAATCGGACCAGCGGTTCGCGCACGTTGCGCACGAGCCGCAGATGGAAGACATGCACGCCTGCGCCTTGTTTTTTTGTGCGGATGAGGATGGTGAGCGCAACATCCGGACGCGCGCGCTGGCGAATGCGGCCCATATTCCCTGCAATGTCGTGGACCAGCCCGATCTGTGCGATTTTACGATGCCGTCGATCGTCGATCGCTCGCCGGTGGTGATCGCCATTTCGACCGCCGGAATGTCGCCCATTCTCGGCCGCATGATCAAGGCCAGGCTGGAAACGCTGCTTCCGGCGGCCTACGGCGAGGTGGCCGCTTTCGTCGGCCGTCAGCGCAGAAAGGTGGCCGGACGCCTCAAGGAGTTTCGCCAGCGCCGCCGTTTCTGGGAGCGGTTGCTCGAAGGGCCGATTGTCGATCTCGTGCTGGCCGGAAAACAGCCCGAAGCAATCGCCGAACTGGAGGCGCAACTCGATGCCGCGACGCGCGGCGATCCGTTGCAGAACCGGGGCGAGGTCTATCTCGTCGGCGCCGGACCAGGCGATCCCGATCTTCTCACGTTCAAGGCGCTGCGGCTGATGCAGCGCGCCGATGTCGTGCTTTACGACCGGCTGATCGGTGACGGTATCCTCAATCTGGTGCGCCGCGAGGCCGAGCGCGTCTATGTCGGGAAAACGCCGCAAGACCACACCGTGCCGCAGACCGAGATCAGCGGAATGATGCTGCGACTGGCCCGGGAGGGGAAACGCGTCCTGCGGCTCAAGGGCGGCGACCCCTTCATGTTCGGCCGCGGCGGGGAGGAGATCGAACGGCTGGCATCGGCCGGCATTCCGTTCCAGGTGGTGCCCGGTATCACCGCGGCATCCGGCTGCGCGGCCTATGCGGGAATTCCGTTGACGCATCGCGATCACGCGCAGTCATGTGTTTTTGTCACCGGACACGGAAAGGACGGGCAGGTCGACCTCGACTTCGAGGTTCTGCTGCAGCCGCGTCAAACGGTTGCCGTCTATATGGGGCTCGGCCAGATCGGGCCGCTCACGCAAGCCTTCATCGACAAGGGCGCCGAGCCGTCGACGCCGGCGGCACTGATCGACAACGGAACGCGGTCAAACCAGCAGGTGGTCACCGGTACGCTGGAGACGCTCGCGCGGCGCGCGACCGAGGCCGGGCTGAAAGGCCCGGCTGTCCTGATCATCGGATCCGTCGTCAGTCTGCACGACCGACTCAAATGGTACAGGCCGGACCCCGCATCGGCAGGTGCAGCGTGACCGCCGCCGCCGTACGCCCCGGGCGGGACATCTGAACTGACGCCGATCGACCCCGCGCTGGCACGTCCGGCACTCTACTCTTGATATTCAATGCGGGCGACATCGCGCCGCGTGGACCTTCGCCTGCAGCCTACGCGCATGTCAGGCCTTGACGACCAGCACCGGGCATTTGGATTTTCCGATCACGCGTTCGCAGACGCTGCCAACCAGCACCTTGCCAAAGCCGGTACGGCCATAGGTGCCGACAACGATAAGGTCGGCATCCTGCTCCTCGGTCAGCCTGATGATGACGTCATCGGCCTCGCCCGCCAGCGTCACGCCGTCGGCGCGCAATCCTTCATTGCGAAGCTGGGCGGTGGTACGTTCGACTGCCTCGCGGCCTTCCTGCTGGCGTTGCTCGCTATGGCTTGGCACAAGTGCCGACACGACAGTCACGGGAACCTCGCAACAATGTGCAATCCGGGCAGCCGAAACCGCTGCCGCATCGCTGAAGCGTGATCCGTCAGTTGCAAGCAAAATCCGTTTCTCCCACATTCTTCCGCCGACCGGCACCGAAAGGACGCTGCATTTTGCTGCCGCGATTACGCTGACGGTGGCATGACCGACCATCATTCGCGCCAGGCGCCGTCTCCCTTGCTGGCCCATGACGATGAGGTCGGTGTTGATCTCCTCGGCAGCCGCAACGATTTCCTCGTGCGGGCTGTCCCCCGATCGCAAAACCGGGGTTGCCGCCACCTTCTTGCGAGTCGCGGCCGTGACAATGGTCTCGAGATGCTTGCGAGCATCGTCCGTCGCCTTCTGCAACAGCTCGGGCGCAACAATTTCATATTCCGGATTGGTCAGCACCATCGTGAACGGATACAGGTTTGCGTGAGCCTTTGCGCTCATCGCTATGGCGACGTTCACCGCATCGGCACTGAAAGAAGAGCTGTCCGAGGCGACGAGAATCTTCTCGAAACGCGCGAGCGGCGAAAGTTGCGTAGGCTGTGGCGTCATTTTGGCGTCCGGCCCGGTGTTGCAGGAGAAACGGCGCAAATCTTAGCGTCAATGGCTTGACGCCAAAAGCCCTGATGCAGCGAATACCAGAACGATCAGCTCCAGTGCGACAACCGCCCCGAAGACCGAATCACGATATTTCCACGCAAATTGCAGCAATCGCAGATAGCAAAAGATGGTCAGGCCGATCAGGAATGCGATGCCGATAAAATTCGTATAGTCGCTGTTATCAACCTGCGCAAACCAGTTCCAGCCGATGCCGACGCCCGCGCTCTGCAGATAGTCGGAGGCCGAAAGCGACCAATAAGCCGGAAGGTCCGAAAAGGCCACTTTCGGAGCGACGATACCGGATACATAAAGAAAGAATGTAAAAGCCAGGAATATTCGGCCAACTGCGACGCCGGCTTCGAGCAAATCCGCATACACCAATTGTTCCGCGCTCACGTATTTCAGCCGCTGGTTTCTTAACTTGGCGCGGTGTTGCCGACGCAGGCGTGCCCGCGCCTTCAATCTGGTCCAGGCCTGTCTGCTGACGCGGAGGACGGCATCGCCGATTCTGGCGACCGCCTTCATCCGGGCTTTCACCGAATGCTGCTTCACATGCCAAAGCCTCGAAGTAACGCGCGGACGCCAGCCAACAGCAGAAGGCCAAGGACAATCCTGCGGATGACGGCGACATTGGCGCTGGACAGAAAGCCGACGCCAATTGTCGATCCGAGCATCATGCCAAGTACTGACGGTACGGCGATGATCGCCAGCATCGCCCCCTGATTCAGATACACCCAGGCGGCCGCGCTATCCACGATCGAAAGAATGAAGCTGCTGGTCCCGACGGACACTTTCAGCGGAACGCCCATAACCAGATTGAGAACCGGCACATTGGCCCAGCCGGCACCGATTCCGAACATTCCGGCAAGAATTCCGATCACAACGAACAACGCCAGACCCTGCGGCGTGCGATGGATTTTCCATATGACTTCGCGATTGTCGAACGGATCGTGATACGCGCCGTGCATCTTGAGCGCGGCGGACAACGAATCCGCCTGCGGAACGTCCGGATTGGCCGACTTGCGAGATATCAGCATAATTGCGACGACGCATAAGATTGTGATGCCCAACGCGAGCTGCACCATCTGGTCCGGCAGGGCGAGGCCAATTCGTGCCCCGAATATGGCGGCAACCGATGCAACGAGTGCGGGCGGCATCGCCAGGCGAAGATTGGCCATCCCGCCGCGGAGCAATGTCGGGCCCGCGGCCAGCGCACCCGCCAGCGCAATGAGAAGACCCGTCCCTCTCACGAAATCCACATGGAACGGAAACAAGCCGCCGACGATCGGTACGAAGAGAACCCCGCCGCCAACACCGCCGATGACGGCAATCACGCCAAGCACGAAAGTGACCAGAAACAGCAGGAGCACCCATGCCCACCAGGGCAATATGCTTGCGGCTTGCAGCGCGTCCTGTAACGGCGCTGGTTCATTCGCAAGCGCGATAACCGTCAGATCAAGAACGATCGACATCGAGGGCGGCATCGACTGAATCCCAATATCGGCACTGCTCGACCCCCTGCCCATTCCTGGCTCGTGGCCGCCGTGACGTTGCAGAAATGAGCAATCGTCGCGGTGGCCAGGAGCGGGGCAATCGATCTCGCCGCCGAGACATGCAGATGATGATATATGCTAGAAATAATATATGTTGTCCATCGCCGCGTTGCGCGGCGGCAGATTCCGGCCGCAAATATATACGCTATTTTATATACGATGACCGCCGCACGCCCTCCGTCACAAGTATTGAGACGGCTTGGCAAAGGGGCGGCCCGGCAAGGTCATCGTATCTGGGCCGCGGGCAGGTCCGGCGGCCAACCTGCCGGGCACGCGACCGCGACCGAACTTCCAGCAAGCCGTTTTCGGTCCGATCTCGATTGCCGCGTGGCGCCAGGTGATACCTGGGCAATCATCACGTGGCAGCGGACCGCACTGATCGCCGCGTCCTGGTCTTTGAAATGCATCCGGCGCATTTCGCTGACGCGCCGCGCTACCGGGCACGGGGGACTCCGAGTATGGACACCGCCGGTGCTGATGGTCCGTCGCCGGATGAGGCGCGAGCCCGGCTCGCGCAGCAGCGGCGGCGCCGGCTTTTGATGACGATCCTGGCTTCCTGCACGCAGCGGAAAAGATCGCCAAAGGGGAATTCCTTCTTCAAACGCGCGTCGAGACTCTCGATTTTCGTGCTCTTAAAGCGCGATGGCGATTCGAAGAAACGTCATCCCGCTTTGGTTTGGCTTTTGTTTTGATGGAGTGAAATGACGAGATTTCTGCAGTTATCGCCGGCGGCCGGGTCTGGATCATGGGCTCAGCCGGTTGATGCGCTTGCAGTCAGCCGGCATCGTCGGCGGCGACGGCGCGCAGTCCCTTCAACGCCGGTCCGAGCAGGGTCTCATCCGCATTCACACTGTAGACGGCATAGGCCGGATAGGAGAATTCCGGCGCCCCGCGAACAAGATGAAGTTGCCCGTTGTCAATATACGGCCGCACCGCCCGCGTTCGAAAATAGCCCGAACCGCCCGCTTCCAGGATGTATCGCAGCGCAAGCGGACCGAGACCGACGAAAAGGCCGGGATTTGTCGCTTCGGGAAAACTGACATTGTGATTGAGCGCAAAATTCCCGCCCCAATCGACATAGACATAGTCCTCCGGAATATTTCCGGCACTGGGCGCGCCGCTTTCATCCGGCTGGGCATGGGTGGTGACCAGGACAAGCTTTTCTTCGAACAGCAAATCGACCTTCAGCCCGGGACGATGCTGCGGTGCATACATAACCGCAATATCAAGAACCCCTTCGGCCACTTGGCTGATAAGGCTGTCGGGCACATTCACCTGCGCGCGCAAGGCGATATCGGGCGCCGACCGGCGCATCCACAGCAACCACTTGAGCAGCCACGGATACCAGAGGCTGAGCTCGCCCCCGGCCGCCAGCACCGCGCGGCGGCCGGCCGGGACTGCAACCTTGTGCCGCGCCCGTTCCCATAGCTGCACGAGAGTCGGAGCATATCGTAGAAAACGCTCGCCTTCGGGTGTGAGCGAAGCGCCGGCTTTGTTACGAACGAACAGGGGACGTCCCAAGCGCTTCTCGAGCGAATGTATCCGCGCGCTGATCGTGGTCTGGCTCATATTCAGCCGCTCGGCCGCACGCATGAAACTGCCGGTATTGACGATTTCGAGAAACGTCCGAGCAAGATCGATATCCATCTTGGGCTCCGGTTTTCGTCGTGCGGTCGACGCAAGGTGCAACAATAATTTTGGTATCAATTCGCAATAAAATTCGTTTGTGTCTTAAAAAATGTCCCATCACATTGATAACAGTCAAGCAAGCTCGCGGAGCGAGCGCGGCGCGGGGTGAGCTGAAAGCACGCCGGGAAAACTCATGCGGCGCATTCGGTACAAGATTGTCGAGAGCGACCTTCAGGCTCTCGGCAATACTTCGATCTTTGCCAATTCCAGCGTGGTGGCTCTGCGGGTTTCCGAGCGCGCCGCTCAGGCTGATCGTCGACAGAACCGTCCTTAGGGAGGAGACAATGGCGGCTACCGCGCAACGTCCGCGAAGCAAAGGGCATCCTGTTGCCACTCCGCGGCTGGCGGATGCGGCCGGCGGTCATCGGCCGCTGCACGCTTACCTGCCCGCGAACGCACAACCGAGCCACTGCTCGTTCCGATGGCTTTCAATTCTCGTCGTCTGCATTCTGCTCTGGTTCCTGGGAGCGGACTGGCGCACGCTGGTGATGGTCGCCGCGACCGCCTCGATGTTCGCGATGGCGATCGACCAGATCGAGAATACGTCCAGGCGCTAGCAATGCCGCGACTGAGACGACGAACCAATCACCACAGTTTGGCGGCGCACGACGGAACGCTCGAACACGGAAATTCGGGCACATAGCAGCACGTATCCGGGAAACGGCGGCACGCGGGTCGGCGTGACGCCCGTTCCCGAGCTTGGGGGACATCAATGCAGGAATTCTTGTGGGGTCTGACACTTTTGCTCGTCGCGCTGCTGGCACTGATATTCATCGCGGTGATCCGGCAGGCTGCGGTCCCGGCCGCGGCTGCGGTTCCAGCGCAGACCGGGCGCTATCGACAGCCCTTGTTCTGGGCGCTCGTTATTGTCGGCCTCGCCGTGACTTACGGTACGCTCATTCCCTGGCCGTACAGTCCCGATTCGCGCGCATCCGATGCCCCGCTGCGCGTGAACGCGGTGTCCGAACAATGGTCATGGACCATCGACCGCACCGAACTACCGCTCAACAAGCCGATCGTGTTCTTCGTCACCAGCCGCGATGTCAATCATGGCTTTGGCCTTTACGATTCCGATCGCAGGCTCCTCACCCAGGTTCAGGCGATGCCGGGCTATGTCAACAAGGTGCACTACACCTTCACGAAGCCGGGTCAGTACCGCGTCCTATGTCTCGAATATTGCGGACTGATCCACCACGACATGATCGCGGAACTGACAGTGAAGCCGTAGCGCAATCCGCAAGGCAATAGCCGAGCGCCCGCCATAGCCAGGAGCAAAATGATGGCCAGCAATCGATCGATATCACAATCCGTGCGTCCGGCCGCCGGCTTCGCCGTACGCATGACCATGGCATTGAGCGTCGTCGTGTTTCTGTTGATGATGCTTCTTGGCCTGATCATGCGCATGGCGCAGGGGGCTCTTCTCGATATTTCGCCCGACCTCTTCTATCAGGTCATGACCGCGCATGGCGCCGGCATGGTCGGCACCGCCGGCCTCGCCGGCGCCGCGATCATGTGGCATTTCCTGAACCGTTACGCGCGCCCCAGCGTTTCCGTCTACTGGCTGTTTCTTGCGCTCTTCCTGATCGGCGTCGTCCTGATCCTGGCCGGTATATTTGCCGGCGGCTTTGCCGGCGCGTGGACCTTCCTCTATCCGCTGCCGGCGCGCTCGGGAGCGGTGTGGAGCACGCACGCGGCATTCTCGTTTATCGCCGGTCTGCTGCTTGTCGGCGTCGGCTTTCTGCTGTTCTATCTTGACGCCGCGCGCGCGATTGTCGGGCGCTACCGCAACCTCTCCAATGCGCTCGGCTGGCCGACGCTGTTCGGGGGCGAACAGGCGGACCCCCCTCCTCCGGCCATCGTCGCAAGCAGCGCGGTCCTCATCATCAACACGGTCGCCCTGATCGTGGGTGCGGTGATTCTGACGATTACCGCCGTGAATCTCTATGTGCCGTCCTTCGGCGTCGATCCGCTGCTCGCGAAGAATTTTATTTATTTCTTCGGCCACGTCTTCATCAACGCGACCATCTATATGGCGGTGATCGCCGTCTACGAGATCATGCCTGCCTATACCGGGCGGCCGTGGAAGAGCAGCCGCCTCCTGATTGCCGGATGGAGCGCCACGCTCGTCATGGCCATGGCGGTCTATCCGCATCACCTGTTCCAAGACACCGTCATGCCCGGCTGGATGCTGGTCATGGGACAAATCCTGTCGTTTGCCAGCGGCATTCCGGTGATCGTCATCACGACGTACGCGCTGCTGACCTATCTCCACCGCTCCGGAATAAAATGGGACTTGACCTCCGCATTACTGACGCTCGGCGTCTTCGGATGGGCCGGCGGCGTCATACCGGCGATCATCGACGGCATGATCGTAGTGAACAAGGTGATGCACAATACGCTGTGGGTGCCCGGGCATTTCCATTTCTATCTGCTACTCGGCATGGTGGCGATGGCGCTGGGATTCGCAGCATGGCTGGTACAGGGCGAGAAGCCGGGCGCGGCCATGACGCTTTCGCAAAAGCTCGCCTTCGGCGGCTTCCTGCTCGGCGGTCTCGGCGTGGTCCTGACGTTTCTCTATGCCGGCAAGGAAAGCGTTCCGCGCCGATGGGCCGTGCATGTTCCCGAGTGGATCGGTCCGGATCGGCTCGGCTCGGCTTTTGCCGCGCTCGTGGTTGTAGCAACGATCGCGATCGCGATCCGCTACCTGAGCCGCTGCGCACGCTCCTCATGACCCGCCGCAGGACCCGGATACGTCTTCTTCCGAGCCTTGTCGCGACGACGCTCGTGCTGACCGCCGGCACGAGCGCATTATGGATCAAGACCGACGGCGCGCGCGCCTTTACGAGCGAGAGCGCGCGGCGTCTGACCATTACGCGCTATCCCCGCACGCCGCCGCCGGCGCTGCTCGAAGCATCCGACCGCCGGCTGTTCACCCTCGAAAAGCTTCACGGGCGCATCATCGTCGTCGATTTCGTCTATACGAACTGCCCGACCGTGTGCGTCAGTTTAGGCTCCGCGTTCACCCGGTTGCAGGCCGCGCTGATCGAATCGCGCCGGGACGACGTCCATCTCTTGTCGATCGGATTTGATATCGCGCGGGATACCCCCGACGCCCTAACCGCCTATGGCCGGCGCCATCTGGCCGACCCGAAACGCTGGACGTTGGCGCGCGTCGCAAGCCCCCGCGACTTGCAGCCACTTCTGTCCGCATTCGGAATCGTCGTGATCTCCGACGAATATGGCGGCTTTACCCACAACGCGGCGCTGCACGTCGTTGATCACCAGGGCCGCCTTGTCCGCATCTTTGACACCGACGACATCGATGGCGTGCGCGAATTCATCGGCGCGAAGCGTGGCTCATGAAAACACGCGAGCTGCAATATATCATCTTTTGCGTCATCACCGTTCTGCTGCTCTTCGCGCCGCCGATGCGCGATGCGCTGGAGCGATCGATGACCACCCATGTGCTCATTCAGCTCGCAGGGCTTGCGACCGGAGGCTGGCTGCTGGGGATGGCGTTTCGCGGACACCTCCGGCGCGTCATGCTCATCGTCAATGCGAACGGCGTGAGCGGCCTCGTTCTCGGTCTTTTCGCGATGTCATTCTGGATGCTGCCCCGCATGCTCGATGAATCAATAACCGATCCTTATGTCGAGGCGGCTAAATTTGTCACGGTGCCTCTGCTTGTTGGCGCTCCGCTTGCCATAAGCTGGCCGCGACTGAACCCGGTTTTGTGCAGCTTGCTTAAGGTCAAGGTCATCTCGGCGCTGTTGATTCTCGGGTGGCTCTATATCGCCGCGCCGGACCGGCTTTGCACCAATTACTACCAGAGTGATCAGGTCTTGTTGGGCCAATTGATGATCGCGATCGCCGGCATTCTGGCGGTCGCCTGGTCGTTGCCGTGGTTCATTGTCGACGGCGCGCGCAAACGCACGCGGCGCGCCAAGTCGCACCCGGCGTGGCGCGGCAGCCCGGGCTTGGGCTGATCCGGCCGCCGCACGGAAAACGCGCCGACATCGATTCGGGCGTCGTCCGGCCCTCAATCGTGATCTTGAAAAATAAATTATCGCAGAAGTTAGCTGGTACAGCTGGTTGGACTCGAACCAACGACCTCCTGATCCACAGTCAGGCGCTCTAACCAAGCTGAGCTACAGCTGCACGGCCGGAAACGGGCGGACCCTAATTTCGAAATACCGCTTTGGCAAGCAAACCGGACTGCTCCGCCACACCCGATAAAAGCACGCCGCGCCGCCGGGCACGATGCCCGCCGCGCAAAGACCTGCGGCAGGCCGGCCCCGGGCTGCATCCGAAGGCCACGCCGGAAGCTCGCCTGCGGGCGCACCTCCCGCCCCCGGCCCGGCCGAGCCGCAACAAAAAGCCCGGACAACCGGGTCCGGGCTTGGAAGTTAAAGCGGCCGGGAGGCAGCCGCTGCCGAATCAATAGACCGGTCAGGCGACCTTTTGCATGACTTTGGTCACGCCAGCCTTGATCGGCTCGGAAGTTTCAGTCGCCACCTTCTGGGCGAGCGCGGCAAGTTCCTTGGTCTGGGCCGAAACGGTATCGAACTGCTTACGGGCGTGCGCGGTCGAAATCTCGATCATTTCGGACAGCGTCTTGGCGGTCAGCAGGGTGCCCGCGAAGTCGAAGGCGGCATTGGCGTTCGCGCGCGCGGCGTCGATGACCTTCAGGCCATAATCGGCCGTGCCCTTGGCGGCGGTGGCGTAGGTGCTTTCCAGGACGTCGGTGGCCTCTTCGGTCGCCGACTTCACCTTGTCCCAGGTTTCCTTGGCCTGCGTGACGGACTTCTCGGCGGCCTCGCGGAAGGCGGCCGGGACTTCGAACTTCGGCATTTCGAAGTTCGGGATTTCGAACTTCGGCATATCGAAAGCTTTGGAAGCGGTGGTGGTCGGGTTGAACGCCTCGTTCATGGGGATCCTCTCCAGGTCGAACGGAAGAACGGCCGACATGCAGCCATTGAATAGTTAATTTATAGCACGATGAATGGTGCGGCGCAATAGAAAATATTGCGGTGCACAAATTAATATTTTATCCATTAACATCAATAGGTTATTTAATTAATCGCAGGCGCGTGCGCATCGCCTGCTTGCATCTGCACACAAATAGCCGGCAAGTGCGATCCGGCGCCGAACCGGGTCCCGCTCCGGCGCATCGCTTTACGCCCGTGCTCCCGTTCGATTTACTGGATGCCGCCGGCCTCAGAATTTCGGTTTGGCCGAGTCCATGGCCGCCTTGCCCGCGGTTTCGCCCAGTTCCTTGGCCTGCTGGTTCAGCGCCTCAATCTGGGACCTGATATAGTCGGCCTGCAATTTCAGCACTTCCTGCACGTCGCGGGCCCGCACAAGCTGCTGGGCAAATTCGAAGGAACTGGCGATATTGTGCTGTGCGAACACCATCGCCTTTTCGCCGACATCCTTGGCGCCGGCGCGCGCAACGTTCGCGCGACCCTCGATATCGCTCGCCGCCTGCTGGGCGGCATCGATGAAGCTCTCGAACGCCTTGCGGGCCTGATCGACGCTTTGCTCTGCGAACTTGCGCATTTCTGCGGGGATTTCGAAGTTCTTCGGATCCATGATCGTCTCCCTGTCGAAGGCCCGGCCGGCAGCCGATTGTCCGGGCAGTACACCGGCGGCGTCAATGGCTGAACCGCGACCATCCCGGCCAGTTTCATGGCTCTGCAAGAAACCGGCGGATTTTAAGGTTATTGCCAGCGACAAAGGCCCGCAGCGTGGACGGGGCGTCCGCCAAAGACTATTAAGAACTTAATAAATTCAAAGAGTTCCGTCGTCCTGCACCGACCAATGATGCAACACTCACACCGGCTTCTCGATGCCTTGCGCGACCGGCGGCTCGCTGCGCACCTCGCAAGCGCCCGGCCGGCCTGGCTGTGGTCGGCGGATGGCCGCACGCTCTTGTGGGCGAACGCCGCCGGTGCAGCCGCGCTCAGTGCCGGCGACATGGCCGCGGGAACAATATACGTGCCGCCGCAGGCGGTCGTCGGCCAGATTGCGCGCCTGAATGCCACGCTCAAATTCGATGCACCGCCGCGGCTGGCCCGGCTGCGCGGTTTCGGCACCGGCTTCGGACGCCCGCTCCTGTGTGCCTGTTCGCGCCTGTCGATCGTCGATCGCGAGGCGATCCTCATCGCCGCCGCCGAGCCTGCGGGCCCCGTTCTGCCGTTCTTAGAACGCGTGCGGCGCGTCCTGCCGGCCGACGAAACTCCAGCCGCCGCGTTTGCGCCCAACGGCGCGCTCGTCCATGCCAACACGGCGGCCGCCGCGCGGCTTGGACATGCGCAGACGCTCGCCGCACTGGGGGTCGAACGCGAAGCGCAGTCGGCGCTGGCATCGGGCGAGGTTGCCTGCACCATTGCGGGCCGTCCGGCGCAGCTTGCCGGGATCGGCGCCGCCGATCCCGGCAAGCTGCGCCGGAC
>WBUW01000496.1 GCA_008933495.1 Pseudorhodoplanes sp. | reverse complement strand
GTAAGCGCTCACCTGCAGCCCTATTGATATCGGCTTGACGTTTTTCGGAATCGCCAGGGCATGAGGTCTTCGATTTTGCTTTGGGGATGGCCGGCGATGATCGCCTCAAGGGTTTCGGCGATGTAGGCGACCGGGTTCACATCGTTGAGCTTGCACGTCGCCACGATGGAAGCGAGCAAGGCCCAATTCTCGGCCCCGACTTCATGACCGGCGAAGAGCGCGTTTTTGCGCGTGAGGCACACTGGCCGGATGGCGTTTTCGACCGGATTGGTGTCGAGTTCGAGACGACCGTCGTCAAGGAAGCGGGTCAGCCCCTGCCAATGATTGAGCGCGTAGCGGATGTCCTCGGCAAGCGTCGAACCGCTGGAGATCATCGACAATTGCTTCTCGAACCACGGCCTCAAAGCAGCGACGATCGGCAGCGAATGCTCCTTGCGCGCAGCCAGCCGGATATCCGGCGACAGGCCGCGCACCGTGGCTTCAATGGCGTAGAGCTGTGCGATCTGCCGGACCGCGGCCTCGGCGATCGGCGATTTGCTGTTGCGCGCCAGTTTGACGAAGCGCCGGCGCAGATGGCTCCAGCAATGCACGAGCGTCCAGGGACCTTGCGGTCGAGCGACTTCGGTCAGCCGATCATAGCCGTCATAGGCGTCGCATTGCAGGAAGCGTCCGTTAAAGCCATCCAGGAACTGCCTGGCGAAAGTGCCGCTGCGGCCGGACGCATATCGGAACAGCACAATCGGCGGACTTGGGCCGCTGTGGCCGCGATCGTCGGAGACAATGGCCCAGAAGTAGCCTTTCTTCGTTTCGCCACGCCCGGGATCGAGCACCGGCGCCGTGGTCTCGTCCATGAACAGGCGCTCCGCCGTCGCCAGATGATGGCGCATGCGATCGCCGATCGGCTGGAGGTGGAAGCAGGCGCGGCCGGACCAGTTCCCCAGCGTCGCCCGGTCGAGCCGGATACCTTGTCGCGCGTAGATCTCGGCCTGACGATAAAACGGCGTGTGATCGCCGAACTTGGCGACGATCACCTGCGCAATGGCCGCCTCGGTCGGCAGCCCGCCAGGCACGACACGCTCGGGCGCATGCGCCTGAGCGACCGCGCCCGAGCAGCGGCGGCAGGCGTATTTCGGGCGACGCGTGACCAACACGCGCCATTGCGCCGGGATCACATCGAGACGTTCGCTGACGTCCTCGCCGATCTTTGCCATGGCGCCGCACCCGCAGGGACACAGCGTGCTCGCAGGCTCGATGATCCGCTCCACCCGCGGCAAATGCGCCGGCAGGCAGCCTCGATTGCGATGACGAGCTGGGTCCGGCGCGCCGCTCGACCGACCCTTTATGATGGCCGCCGCCTTCTCCTGCGCCGCGTCCAGGACGCCTTGCGCAATCTCCACGTCTTCAAGCGGCAAATGATATTGGTCTGGCCGCAGCTTATCGGATTTCGCGCCGAACCTCTCGCGGCGCAATTCGCCGAGAATGACTTCCAACCGACGCCGCGCTTCCTCCGACGCCGCCAGCGCCGCCTGATGGTCGTTCAACGCCGCTTGGGTTTGCGTCAAAAGCGCTTTCAGACGTTCGTTTTCGTCGCGCAGCGCTGCGATGCTCATGCGCTATTTCGAGCATATCGCCGCCATCCGCGCCATGCGCAAACAGCTTCCGAGTCACTCTGCCGCAGCTATCCCGCAAGCTGGGGACGACGCGCCTCTTCGGGCCTGACCAACCTCCAATCCAGGCCTTCAAACAAAGCCGCGAACATCGCCGGCGATAGCCGCATCACTCCGTCCGCAATCGCCGGCCAAACAAATTTGCAGCCCTCCAGGCGCTTGTGCACCAACACCAGGCCCGTGCGATCCCACACGAGAATCTTGATCCGGTCCGCCCGTTTCGATCGGAACACGAAGGCCGAGCCATTGAAGGGATCGAGACCAAGCATCTCCTGCACCTTCGCTGCAAGCCCATCATGGCCGCAGCGAAAGTCAATCGGTCGCGTCGCGATGTAAATCTTCAACTCCGCGCCAGGAGCGATCATTGCGAGGCTCGCACCGCCCGGATCACCCGAGACAGATGCTCCCCGTCAATCGTCGTGTCCGTCCGCACCACCACATCGCCGATCGCAATCTCCAACCGGGCCTGAAGAGCCGGACGCTTCTCCAACGGCCCTTCCACCAGCAGCGGCGCAAATGTTGACCGGGGTGCCCCATGCGAAGGCAATTCTCCTCGCTGTCGAAGGCGCCGCCGCCAATCGTAAACCTGCCAGCGCGTCGCGCCATGCTTGCGCGCCACCTCCGA
This sequence comes from Pseudorhodoplanes sp., assembly GCA_008933495.1. Taxonomy (GTDB): domain Bacteria; phylum Pseudomonadota; class Alphaproteobacteria; order Rhizobiales; family Xanthobacteraceae; genus Pseudorhodoplanes. Next base: position 238 of record WBUW01000496.1, on the reverse strand, counting down.
CACCTGAGCGCCCGGCATCAGACTCTCGGCAACGATCCGCGCCTTCTCAGCCGCCGAACGCACCCGACGCCCCGAGGGCCCTTCAAGCACCTCAAGCCGGCTCACAACTTCAACCGATGAGCCGTCAAAATGGACGTCCTTTTTGCCGTCCAACCCCATCCCAAACCTCCGTTCAAAACGGAGGGTATCTCGCACGTTCAATTCGGCCTCGAAACCAGGGGATTAAATGAGCGCTTAC
>WBUW01000023.1 GCA_008933495.1 Pseudorhodoplanes sp. | reverse complement strand
CTCATACCACCGGCGCCAATTTCCGACCGGTCACGCGCGAGCCTGACCCGCGCATCCGTCGCAAAAAAGAAGAGTCGTCTCAAGATGATGGATTGCCGGGTCAAGCCCGGCAATGACAGTGCGGACAGGTCGAGATCAAACACGCTTGGTATCAGACGATCCAGACCGGTTCCAGCGGATTGGCCAGATTGCGGCCGTTGGCCATCACCTTGCGCGGCTCGGGGCCGTAATAGTCGCCGATCTGGACCATCGCCCGCGGGCGCGCCCGGATCGACAGGATGCGGTCGTGCAGCGCGCGCGCCGACACCGGCTTTCCGAGGAACTCGTTGACCCCGAGCCGAATGGCCTGGACGACGCGGTCGCGCTCGACATGGCCGGTGATCATGATCACCGGCACGTCGGGCAGCGCAAATGTCCCCGGCAAACGGACGGCGCGCATGAAGTCGGCGCCGGTCATGTTCGGCATTTCCCAGTCGAGCAGCACGATGTCGGGATGCCAGGAGCAGATCGCCTCCAGCCCGTCGGCGCCGTTGGCCGCTTCGTGGAAAGTCTTGATCCCGACCGCCAGCAGCAGGCTGCGGACCACCTTGCGCATATAATAATCGTCGTCAATCACCAGCACCCGGGCCGATGTGACAAGTTCCTCGCGCGCGCGATGCATGACTGAATGCATGACGAAGCCAGCCGCACCAATTCGATATGCATTATTGAAGCATTTTCGATTTACGGTCCGGTGAAACCGAAGCCGACAATTTGAGCAATCGGCGCGGTTGCGCCGGCCTGCATCGTGGTTAACCGCGCGTCAATGTCCGCGCCACGGCGTCCCGCCAGCCCTGCCATTTGCGCTCGCGTGCCGCCGCATCCATCGCCGGATCGAAACGGCGGTCGCAGGTCCAGCGCCGGGCGAAGTCCTCCGGCTCCGGGCACACGCCCGCCTCGCGGCCGGCGAGATAGGCGGCACCGAGCGCCGTCGTTTCCATGACCGCGGGGCGCTCGACCGACGCGCCCAGGATGTCGGCGAGGAATTGCAGCGTGGTGTCGCTCGCCGTCATCCCGCCATCGACGCGCAGCACGGTGCCGGCGGCGCCGGCCTGCGGCCAGTCGGCGCACATCGCCTCCCACAAATCGCGGGTCTGGTAGCCGACCGATTCGAGCGTGGCGCGGGCGATCTCCGCCACCCCGGAATTGCGCGTGAGGCCGAACAGGGCGCCGCGCGCCTCGGCGTCCCAGTGCGGGGCGCCGAGCCCGACAAAGGCGGGAACCAGATAGACCTGCTCGGCCTCGTCGGCGCGCGCGGCCAGGTCGTTGACGGCGGGGGCGCTGGCGATCACCTTGAGCGCGTCGCGCAGCCATTGCACCGCGGCGCCGGCAATGAAAATCGCGCCCTCGAGGGCGTAGGTGCGCTCGCCGCCAAGCTGATACGCGATCGTCGTCAGCAGACGGCTGCGCGAGGCGACCGGCGTCGTGCCGGTATTGAGCAGCGCGAAACAGCCGGTGCCGTAGGTCGACTTCATCATGCCGGGCGAAAAACAGCCCTGGCCGATGGCCGCCGCCTGCTGGTCGCCGGCCATGCCGAGAATGCGGATGTTGCCGCCGAACAAAGCCGTCGTTCCGAAATCGCCGCCGCAGTCGCGGACCTCGGGCAGCATCGCCGCCGGGACGCCGAACAGCTCGCCCAGGCCGGCGTCCCAGCGGCCGGAATGGATGTCCAGCAAGAGCGTGCGCGCAGCGTTGGTGGCGTCGGTGGCGTGCACCGCGCCGCCCGTGAGCCGCCAGAGCAGAAACGAATCCACGGTCCCGAACGCGAGCCGGCCGGCCGCCGCCGCCGCGCGCGCGCCGGGAACCTGATCGAGAATCCAGGCGATTTTGCTCGCCGAGAAATACGGATCGAGCAGCAGGCCGGTTTTCCGGCCGATCGCGCTCTCGTGACCGGCCTGCTTGAGCGCGACACAACGGTCCGCGGTGCGCCGGTCCTGCCACACGATGGCATTGTGAATGGGCCTGCCGGTGGCGCGATCCCACACCACGGCGGTCTCGCGCTGATTGGTGATGCCGATTGCGGCGATGTCCTTTGCGCCGGCGCCGGCGCGCGCGATCGCCTCCTGCGCGGTCGCGACCACGGTTTGCCAGATGTCCTCGGGGTCGTGCTCGACCCAGCCGGGAGCCGGATAAATCTGCCGGATTTCGCGCTGGGCGACCGCGACCGGCCGCAGCTCCGGATCGAACACAATCGCGCGCGACGAGGTCGTTCCCTGATCGATGGCAAGGAGAAAAGTCATGTCGGCCTCCTTACTCGGCGGCATTGAGGTCGCGCGGGCCGGCGGCATTCTCCGCCATGAAGGCGGCAAGCCGCACGGCTTCGGCGCCCGAAAGCTTCAGCCCGAGCTTGGAGCGCCGCCACAACACATCCTCGGCAGTCTGCGCCCATTCGCGCTCCATCAGGTAACGGACCTCGGCGGCGGTGAGATTGGGGCCGAAGCACAAGCCGAGATCGTCCATGCTGCGCGCCTCGCCGAGAATATCGTCGAGCCGCGTGCCATAGGCCGTGGCCAGCCGGCGCGCATGCGCCTCGCTGACGAACGGCCAGCGGCGCCGGGTCTGCGCGATCAGCGCATCGACGCCGTCGACCGGAAAATTGCCGCCCGGCAGCGGCGCGGTGCCGGTCCAGACCGGACCCATGACAAAGAAAGGAGACAGCATCGCGAGGGCCGCTTCCGCCAGCCGGCGATAGGTCGTGATCTTGCCGCCATAAACCGACAGCAGCGGCGCCTCGCCATAGCGCTTGTCGAGCTCCAGATGATAATCGCGGGTGATGTCCTCGGGCTTGCGCGAGCCGTCATCATGGAGCGCGCGCACCCCGGAAAAAGTCCAGACCACGTCGTTGGGCGACACCGGCCGGCGGAAATAGGCCATCGCCGCTTCGCACAGATACTTGATCTCGTCGTGACTGGCGGCGACCGCCGACAGGTCGCCGGTGAAATCGCGGTCGGTCGTGCCGATGAGCGTATAGTCGCCTTCATAGGCGATCGCGAACACGACGCGACCGTCGGGATTCTGGAACAGATAAGCCTCGCCGTGGTCAAACAGCCTGGGCACCACGATGTGACTGCCCTGCACGAGGCGCAGGCGCGGCGGGTGCGCCCGGCGCACGACCATCTCGTCGACTTCGGCGGCCCACGGCCCGGACGCATTGACCAGCACGCGCGCGGTGGCGACCGCGCGCTCGCCGCGGCTGATCAGCGACAGCCGCCACAGATCGGTGCGCTCGGCGCGCACGCATTTCGTGCGCGTGCGGATCTGCGCGCCGCGCTCGGCGGCGTCGCGCGCATTGAGAACCACCAGCCGCGCGTCGTCGACCCAGCAATCCGAATACTGGAACGCGTACTTGAAGCGCCGCTTGAGCGGAACGCCGGCCGGATGGTGCGTCAGATCGATGGTTCTGGTCGGCGGCAGCAGGCGGCGGCCGCCCAGCCGGTCGTAGAGGAACAGGCCGATCCGGATGCGCAGCACCGAGCGCATGCCGTCCTGCGGCGGCAGCGTGAAGCGCAGCGGCCGGATGATCTGGGGCGCCATGCGCAGCAGCACCTCGCGCTCGGCCAGCGCCTCGTGCACCAGGCGCACCGCGCCATGTTCGAGATAGCGCAGCCCGCCATGGATCAGCTTGGTCGATGCCGACGAGGTGCCCGAGGCGAGGTCGTTCTGCTCCACCAGCAGCACGCGCAGGCCGCGCCCGGCCGCATCGCGGGCCATGCCGGTGCCGTTGATGCCGCCGCCGATGATCGCCAGGTCGAAATCGGCCATCACATGATTCTCTGCACTGGCGCCAGAATGCGCGGGCCGCGCGCGTCCCTCAAGCGCCAAGACGCACGCCCGGACACGATTGGTGATCGGCCAGTCCGCAACTTTGCCGCAAATCGCGTTATGCTGCCAAATCAACGACGACGTGCGGCCCCGCCGGCCGCCGCCCGGAACCGCCGATGCCCGCCCTCCGCCTCCTCGTCATCGAAGGCAACCATGCCGACGGCCGCGCCCTGCTGAAAGCTGCCGGCGGCCGGGCGCCGAGCGAGGGCTACGCCGAATTGCTGCGCGAATTGCTGCCGGCCGCGGTCGTCGACATCTGCTATCCGGCCGACCGGGGCGCCAACCTGCCCGACCGCGCCGGCCTGGAAAGCTATGACGGGGCGGTCATTACCGGCTCCGCCCTGCATGTCTATCAGCGCGGACCCCTGGTCGATCCGCAGATCGAGCTGACGCGCGCGGTCTTGGCCGCCCAGACGCCGCTGTTCGGAAGCTGCTGGGGGCTGCAGCTCATCACGGTGGCCGCCGGCGGCAGCGTGCGCAGAAATCCGAAGGGCCGCGAAATCGGATTCGGGCGCCGCATCCGCCTGACCGCGGCCGGCCGCGGACACCCGATGTATGCCGGCAAGGACGAGGTCTTCAACTCGGTGACCGTCCATCTCGACGAGGTCGAGACGGTGGCGCCGGGAACCCAGGTCCTGTCCAGCAACCTGATATCGGCCGTGCAATCGGCGGAGGTGCGCTTCGGCAACGCCGTCGCATGGGGCGTGCAATATCACCCCGAATACACGCTCGGCGACATCGCGGCGACCTTGCGGCGCTACGGCAAGACGCTGATCGATGAAGGCTTCTTTCCCGACGAGGCGAACCTGCTCGCCTATTCAAAAGAACTTGATGCGGCCCATGCCGACCCGGCGGTCAAGTGGCTCGCCTGGCGTCACGCGCTCGACCAGATGATCCTCGACAAATCGATCCGGGTTAAGGAAATCAGCAACTGGATCGATCATCAGGTGCTGCCGACGCGCACGCGGCGCGGCCGCGAATAGCTCGATCTTTCTTCAAACTGCATTTCATCGAACGTCATCTGTCGTCGCCGCCGCGATACCAGACATTTTTCTCTCGGCGTGAATACAATGCGACCGAATGATGGCGCATCGCGTACGCGCCTGTACCTGTCCGGTTTCAGAAAAAACGACCGGCCTCACACGAATGTGAAATCTGCACAAAATCGTATTCACCGCCGTTTGATCGGCGAGCGGGTAACGAATGGCGCAATTGGTCCGTATCTGTCCGTACAAGGCGCCTCACAAGCAGGCGCCCTCAACGGAGAAGCACAATGACCATTCTGAAGACCTCTTTTATCGCCGCCGTCCTCGTTGCCGGTCTTGCCGCGTCCGCCAGCGCGATCACGTTGCAGACCACCGACGGTCCGCGCGAACACGGCGCCGCGCCGCAGGCGCAATCCTGGGGCTCCGATGCGCGCGGCGCCTATGCGAGCGCTGTCCCGGCCAATGCGACCGTGCGCATCGAGCGCCAGTCGCAGCGCGTTGACATTCAGTAAGCCTGACTGTCCGACATTCCCCCGGCAGCGGACCGTTCCGCTGCCGGCGGGATGGGCGGATGTCGCATCAGCCCTGCCGCTATGCCGTCCTGTTCGCACCGCGCCGGAGCCGGCCGCCGATCTGAAGCCGGATGACTTCGGTTCGCATCGCCATCCCGCTTACGCTCTTTGCTTGCGCACGATCTTTTCCGAAAACCGCTTCACACTTTTCGGGATCATGCTCCCGCTCTTTGTTCGAGCATGATCTTTTCCGAAAACCGCTTCACACTTTTCGGGATCATGCTCTAGAAATGCAGCGGCCTGGCCCGCTGCACCTGCGGCAGCTTGCGCACCTGTTCCAGCACCGCCGCCGGCAAATCGCCGTCGATCTCGATCAGCGCGATGGCGCTGCCGCCCGGCGCCTCACGGCCAACATGGAAGGTGGCGATGTTGATGCCGGCGTCACCGAGCGTCGACGAGAATTTCCCGATGAAGCCGGGCTTGTCGAGATTGGTGATGTAGATCATCGAGGGTCCGAATTCGGCGTCCATGCGGATACCCTTGATATTGACGATGCGCGGGCGTCCGTCGGCAAACACGGTGCCCGACACCCAGCGCGTCTGGCGCTCGGTGACCACCGTCACGGTGATCAGGCTTTCGTAATCGCCGGCGGCCTCGCGCGTGGTTTCCTCGATCACCATGCCGCGCTCCCTGGCGATCACCGGCGCCGACACGACATTGACCGCGCCCAGCATCGGCCGCAGCAGGCCGGCGAGCGCCGCCGAGGTCAGCGCCTTGATCTTCATCTGCGATACGCCGCCCTCATAGGTGATCTGGACCTTGGTGATGCCGGTTTCGGTCAATTGGCCGGCGAACGAGCCGAGCTTCTCGGCGAGCTCGATGAACGGCCTGAGCTTGGGCGCCTCTTCCGCGGTGATGGAGGGGAAATTCACCGCATTCGAAATCGCCCCGTGCAGCAGATAATCCGCCATCTGCTCGGCCACCTGCAGCGCGACATTCTCCTGCGCCTCGGTGGTCGCGGCGCCAAGGTGCGGCGTGCAGATGACGTTGGGGTGGCCGAACAGCGGATTTTCGGCCGCCGGCTCCACCGAAAACACGTCGAAGGCGGCGCCGGCGACCTGCCCCGACTCCAGCGCGGCCCGCAATGCCGCTTCGTCGACCAGCCCGCCGCGCGCGCAATTGACGATGCGAGCGCCCTTTTTCATTTTCGCAATCGCCGCCGCGTCGATGATGTTGCGGGTCTTGTCGGTGAGCGGCGTGTGCAGGGTGATGAAATCGGCGCGCCGCAAGAGATCGTCGAGCTCGACCTTCTCGACGCCGAGATTGATCGCGCGATCGGCCGACAGATAGGGATCGTAAGCGATCACTTTCATATGCAGGCCTTGCGCGCGATTGATGACGATCGAGCCGATATTGCCGGCGCCGATGACGCCGAGCGTCTTGCCGGTGATTTCCACGCCCATGAACCGGTTCTTCTCCCACTTGCCGGCCTGCGTCGAGGCATCGGCCTGCGGGATCTGGCGGGCGAGCGCGAGCATCAGCGTGATGGCGTGTTCGGCGGTCGTGATCGAATTGCCGAACGGCGTGTTCATCACGATGATGCCCTTCGAGGTCGCCGCCGGGATGTCGACATTGTCGACGCCGATGCCGGCGCGCCCGATCACTTTCAGGCCCTTGGCCTGTTCGAGGATTTTCGGCGTCACCTTGGTGGCGGAGCGGATGGCGAGCCCGTCATAGCCGTCGATCGTGGCGGCGAGCTTGTCCTTGTCCTTGCCGAGACCGGGCTCGAACGTCACGTCAATGCCGCGGTCCTTGAAAATCTGGACGGCGGCGGGGGAAAGAGCGTCGGAGATGAGAACGCGGGGCATGGCAGCACCTGATGAATGAGATCGTGAGAGCTTTCTTTCACCTCTCCCCGCAAGCGGGGAGAGGGAAAAGAGGGTCACGCCGCCTTGGGCAGCGCGGCCTTGGTCTTTGCGAACGCCCAGTCGAGCCACTCGGTCAGAACCTCGATGTCGGCGGTCTCGACGGTGGCGCCGCACCAGATGCGCAGGCCCGGCGGCGCGTCGCGATGGGTCGCGATGTCGTAGGCGACGCCTTCCTTTTCGAGCAGCGCCACCAGATCCTTCACGAACGCCCATTGCGCCTCGGCCGGCAGGTTGGCGACCGCGGGATCGGCGATCTTCAGGCAGACCGACGTGTTGGAACGCGTGGCCGGATCGCGCGCGAGATTTTCGACCCACGGCGTCCTCGCCATCCAGCCCCACAGCGCCTTGGCGTTGGCGTCGGCGCGCGCAACGAGCGCGTCGAGCCCGCCCGCCGATTTCGCCCATTGCAGGGTGTCGATATAATCCTCGACCGCCAGCATCGAGGGCGTGTTGATCGTCTCGCCCTCGAAAATGCCGGCATTGAGCTTGGCCCCCTTGGTGAGGCGGAAAATCTTCGGCAGCGGCCAGGCCGGCTTGTAGCTTTCGAGCCGCTCGACCGCGCGCGGGGAGAGCACGATCATGCCGTGCGCGGCTTCCCCGCCGAGCGCCTTCTGCCAGGAGAAGGTCACCACATCGAGCTTGGAAAAATCGAGCCGCTGGGCGAACGCCGCCGAGGTGGCGTCGCAGATCGTCAGCCCCTTGCGGCCGGCCTTGATCCAGTCGGCGTCCGGAACGCGCACGCCGGAGGTGGTGCCGTTCCAGGTGAAGACGATGTCGGTGTCGGAATCGACCTTGGACAGATCGGGCAGCTCGCCATAGGGCGCCTTCAGGGTCGTGACGTCCTTGAGCTTCAGTTCCTTGACCACATCGCCGACCCAGCCTTCGCCGAACGATTCCCAGGCCAGCATGGTGACCGGGCGCGCGCCGAGCAGCGACCACATGGCCATCTCGACCGCGCCGGTATCGGAGGCGGGCACGATGCCGATGTGGAAGCCTTGCGGCACCTGCAGGATTTCGCGGGTCAGTTCGATGGCGCGCCTGAGCTTCGCCTTGCCGATCTTGGACCGGTGCGAACGTCCCAATGCTGCGTCGGTGAGGGCTTGCAGGCTCCAGCCGGGGCGCTTGGCGCAGGGGCCGGACGAGAAGTGCGGAATTACCGGCCGCATACCGGGCGTGGTCGCTGTCATCGTCTATCCTTCCAGATAGTCGCCCCTCGTTGGGGAGGGGTGTCCCACGCGCGGAGATAAGGAAGGCGCGACATTTCGTCAAGCGCAAAAACGCGCGGCGCGCGCGGAGCCTGTCCGCGCCGCGCGCCTTGATCTATTTCAAGAATCGATCGGAATGACGAAGATTTTTTGCGTTCAGTCGATGTTGTAACGCAGCCCGACGCGGAATTCGTGCGCGGTGATGTCCTTGATCGTCAACTGGTTGGCGTTGCTGAGCGTCGTGGTCGCGTCACCCAGATCAAGCCAGCGGTAGCTGGCGTCGAGCAGCAGATTGGGCGCCAGATTGAAGGAAAACCCGCCGGTCAGCGCCCAGGCGAAATTCCAGCGGCTGGCCTTCTCGTAATTGGCGATCGGATAGCTGATGCCGACATAATCGGTCGTGCGCAGGAGCGCGGCGCCCAGTCCGCCGCCGATATAGGGCGTAAACCCGCCCCAGGTGCCGAGATCGAGATAGAGGTTGCCGAGCGCGGTGAAGGTCTCGATCTTCGTCTGGTAGTCGTTGACCGCCGCCGAGGTGGAGGCGCGATAGAGCGTGCTGGGCGACCAGTCGCCGGTCACGTCGAACCGGAACCAGCCGGACTTGTAGCCGCCGCCGCCGCCAAACGAGAAATTGTTCTCGTAGTCGCCGCCGAACGGGTACGGCGTGCGCTTGGCCTCGACGCCGTCGACCTGGTTGAGCCGGTAGCCGATATCGCCGCGCAGGTACCAGCCGGAGCGGAATTCCTCGACGAACGTCCCCGGCCGCTCGATCACCGCCGGCGGCAGGAGCGGCGGCGCATCGGCGGCGCGCGCCGCGCCCGCCGCAACAACGATCATCGCCGAAAGACCAAGCCCGAGGGAACGACTCATCACGACACTTCCTTGTTCACCGCATCTTGTTCGCTGCGCGGGCCGCGCCGAGCGAGGCGCCGCGACCGTTTCAGCGCGCACGATGCCGCAGAGAGGTTAAGGGCGGCTTAACCATGATTTTTCACGAAGATTAGCCGCACAGGTTAGCGCAGGGTTAAGCGCGCAGCCGGCGCGGTGCGGGCTGCGGCGGTGCGCGCCAATTAACGATTGTAACGATTGCTCAGCGTTGCGCCGCCAGCCGATAGGCGGACTTGAGGCGGAGGAATTCCGGCCGCACGAACAGGAAATCGAGACGGCTGCCGCGCACCAGCCAATGGATCGCGAGCGCGCCGACAACCGCGGCGACCGTGGTCATGAGCGCAATCGTGCCGGCGTCCTGAATGAGGCCGGACTTGACGAGCACGACGCGCGTTATGGCCATCGGCAGGAAGAAGGCGAGATAGACGATAAGCGACTGGCGGCCGATGGCGGCCAGGCCCGCGCCCGCCCGGCGATCGGCGATGAGCGTGGCGGCGGCGATCACGGCGGCGGCGCCGAGGAATCCGAGCGCCAGCGAAACGAACGGCATGGCGGCGAGGCCGCCCTGCACCAGGACCGCGTTGAGCGGCGCCCACAGCGCGAGCGCAACGACGGCGGTCACGGCTTTCGTGTGCACGAACGCCGACCAGCGCAACGCAAAGGCGGCCAGCACGTGGCCCGAATAGAAATAGACGAACCGGTTGGCGAACTCGTCGATCACGACCGAACCGGTTTCGATCGGCGCAATTTCCAGCGCCGCCGCCGCCGCCCACACGAGCGCCGGCGGGGCGCCGCGCACGAGCCGCGTGACGACAAAGAAGATCGGCAGCAGATAGATGAACCACAGCGTGCCGAACGGCTGCACGAACGACTCAAAGTACAGGCCGGCCGCGCCCGCCACCCCGCGCTCGGCGGCAAAAGCCGGAAACTTGAACGCGAACTGGATGCTCAGCCACAGCACATAGAAATAGACGAAATGCACGACCTTGCCGTCGAGATAGTCGCGCCAGGGGCGGTCGATCGTGCGCGCCAGCAGCAGCCCGGAAATCAGGAAGAAGGCCGGGATGCGGAACGGCGTCGCAAACGCCACCGCGTAGTGCATGAAGCCCTCGCGGCCGAGCGCGGCTTCCACGCCGAGCGTCGAATGCATCATCACGACCAGAATGATCGTGATGGCGCGCGCATTGTCGATCCAGCCGATCCGGTCTTTGTCCTGCATCGTCAAATCCGCCGTGCCTTCCGCCGTGCCTTCCGCCATGTCTGCGGCAATTCCTATCCGCGATGTCGGTCAGAAACGCGGCCGCTTGACGCCGGTACGCATATTCCTGCGCCTATGCTTAACGACCCCGCTGCGTCCGCCGGCGCAAAGCAAAGCGGCGCGGGAACCGCGCCGCCTGAAGCCCATGTGAATCCTCGCCATGGAACGCCGGCCATCAGCCGCGGCGGCTGAGCGGCGGCGGCGGCGGCGCATATTGCGGCTGGGTATAGACCGGCGGCGGCGGCGGCGCGCCATAGCTCTGCGGCGGCACCGCGAGCACCGGCGCCGGCTGCGTATAGACCGGCTTCGGCGCGTAGCTGACCGTGCGCTGCGCGCTGCCGTCCTCGCAGCACAGCCAGCGCAGGCCGAGCTTGAAGTCGTGCGAAGTGATGTCCTTGAAAATCATCGGATTGTTGATGGTGTTGCTGCCGTCGAGATTGACCAGATCGCCGGACTGCGCGTCGCCGAGATTGAGATAGCGATAGGCGAACTCCACCGTGAAATTCTTGCTGACATTGTAGGCGAGGCCGGCATGCAGCGCCCAGGCGAAATTGTTCTTGGTGTCGTCGGCGGCGTAGCCGCCGCCGCTGTTGAGGATGTTGTTGTCGCGGAAATTGCTGATGGTGATGTTGGCAAGGCCGACGCCGGCGCCGATGAACGGGGTGATGCACCACCAGGTGCCGAGATCGACATAGGCGTTGGCGAGGAACAGCCATTCCGACTTGCTGCCGGTATAGTCGTTGGTTCCGGTCGTATAGCGGTCGAGCCCGGTGAAGCGCGTCTTGCCGCGATATTCGCCGGTGATGTCGAAGCGCAGCCAGTCATTGTACTGATAGCCGACACCGAGGCCGACCATGAGGCCGGAATCGAACGCCGGCTCGTCGAGAAAAGCGAAGCCGGGCGCGGTCGCAAACGACACGTTCTCGAAACTCTTGACCTGCTGATTGGTGATGCCGATGTCGCCGCGCAGATACCAGCCGTCGAACTGGTTCACCACCACGGGCGCCGGCTGATAGACGATCGGCGGCTGCGGCATGTCGGCTGCCGATGCCTGTCCGCCCAACATGGTCGCGGCGGTGGCGCCGGCGGCAAATACCTTTTTTACGCTGCTCATGACTGTCCTCTTGCGGCTTGACGGGCCGGTTGGTTCGAGGGCGCACGATGCCAGCGAAACGTTAAGCGGCACTTAACCCTAATTCTTAACCATCATTTTTAACCGACGCGGCGCGCCGCCACGCGCATAATGAAGACGCCCGCCAGACTTTGATCCGGCGGGCGCGGCAAGCAGGCGATTAAGATTTCGTTCACGAATGCGGGCGGCAACGAAGCCGTCCGCGCGCGATCAATGACCGCCGTCGTCGAGCGTGCCGATATGATGCTGCGAATAAAGTTCGAGGCCGAGCCTGGATACCAGATCGAGCTGGGTTTCGAGAAAGTCGATATGGCCTTCCTCATCGGCCATCAGTTCCTCGAACAGGTCGCGGCTCGGATAATCCTTGACCGAATGACAATAGGTCGCCGCTTCCTGGTAGAGATTGCGCGCGTCGTGCTCGGCGGCAAGATCGCTCTCCAGCACTTCCTTCACGGTCTGCCCGATGCGCAGCGGATCGAGCACCTGCATGTTGGGAAAGCCATCCAGAAACAGGATGCGGTCGACGAACTTGTCGGCGTGCTGCATTTCCTCGATCGATTCCGCGCGCCACTTCTTGGCCAGCGCCTTGAAACCCCAATTGTCCAGCATGCGGTAATGCAGCCAGTACTGGTTGATCGCCGTCAGTTCGCTGCGTAATCCGCGGTTCAGATATTCGATGACCTTCGGGTCGCCTTTCATGGCGCGTTCCTGTTCGCTGCGGGGCCGAGCCGCCCGCCCCATGATTGAAGTAGCCGTAAAGAACAGGACCGCCTTCCGCAACCCTCAGACGGTCACGAGGTCGTGCGGCGGTACGGGCGGAATTTCACGGGCGCGGACGGGATCCGCAGGGCGCGGGCTCCCCGCTCGCCATGCAGCCGCCGGTTCCGGCGGAACAGGCCGAGCCCAGCGCCTCGTCCATGATTTTGCGGATCGTGCGGGCGCAGCGGCCGCATTGCGCGCTGCAACCGAGACAGCCATAGACCTCGCCGGCCGTGCGCGGCGCGGCGGTGCAGCAGGCTGCGCGCACATCGCTGTCGCTGAGGACATTGCAGGAGCAGACGATCATGGCCGGGCGATTGGTTGCTTATGGCAACTATCGATACCCGGCTTTTGCACCGGACGCAGCAACAAAGCGCCGTTTTTATAGGTAATCTAATCTGCGTGCTTCGCCGCCGCACTGCCGCGTCAGGCCGCCGCCTGGGTCAGCGCATCCACGATTCCGTCGACGATTTCCTCGACCAGCACCGGATCGTCGCCCTCGCCCATGACGCGGATGACCGACTCGGTGCCCGAGGGGCGGATGACGAGGCGGCCATGGCCGTTCAGCCGGCGCTCGGCGCTGGTAATGACCGACTGGACCTTGGCGTCCTCCAGCGGCTTGCCCTTCTTGTAGCGGACATTCTTGAGCACCTGCGGCAGCGGCTCGAACCGCCGGCAGACTTCGGAGACTGGCCGGCTTTGCTTCTTGACCACGGCGAGGATCTGCAAGGCGGCGACGAGGCCGTCGCCGGTCGTGGTATAGTCCGACAAGATGATGTGGCCGGAGGGCTCGCCGCCGACATTGAAGCGCTGCGCACGCATGTGTTCGAGCACATAGCGGTCGCCGACCGGCGTGCGCGCCAGCGCGAGGCCGCGTTCTTCCAGGTGGCGCTCCAGCCCGAGATTGGACATCACGGTGGCGACGATCCCCGGCCTGGACAGGCGGCCGTCGTCGTTCCAGCTTTCGGCAATGACCGCGAGCAACTGGTCGCCGTCGATGACATGGCCGCGCTCGTCGACCATCACCATGCGGTCGGCGTCGCCGTCAAGCGCAATGCCGAGATCGGCGCGCACTTCGCGCACCTTGGCCGACAGCGCCGCCGGTTCGGTCGAGCCGCATTCCTTGTTGATATTGAAGCCGTCCGGCTCCGCGCCGATGGCGACCACTTCGGCGCCCAGTTCCCACAGCGCCTCCGGCGCGACCTTGTAGCCGGCCCCGTTCGCGCAATCGACCACCACGCGTATGCCTTCGAGCGAGAGGTCGCGCGGCAGCGTGCGCTTGGCGAATTCGATATAGCGGTCCTGCACGCCGTCGATGCGGCGCGCGCGCCCGAGCGCGGCGGACTTGGCAAGCTTGCGCGAAAGGTCGCCCTCGATCAGCTTCTCGATATTGCGCTCGACCGCGTCGGAAAGCTTGTAGCCGTCGGGTCCGAACAGCTTGATGCCGTTGTCGTCATAGAGATTGTGCGAGGCCGAGATCATGACGCCGAGGTCGGCGCGCATGGAGCGCGCCAGCATGGCGACGGCCGGCGTGGGGATCGGGCCGGTCAACAGCACGTCCATGCCCACCGAGGTGAAGCCGGCCACCAGCGCGGTCTCGATCATGTAGCCGGACAGCCGCGTGTCCTTGCCGATCAGGACGCGGTGGCGATGTTCGCCGTTCTGGAAGACGATGCCGGCCGCCTGCCCCACCTTGAGCGCCAGTTCGGGCGTAATTGCGCCGTTGGCACGGCCGCGAATGCCGTCAGTGCCGAAATACTTGCGAACCATCAACGAACCCCTGCCCCGGCGGGAGACCGATCCTAGCGGCATTCTAGCGGAGCGAACTTCAAGAAATGTGAGCGATGCTGCAGGGCCGTGAGGGATTGGTTAAGCAAATCCGCCGGCCCGGCAGGCCGGCGGTTTATATGGCGCCCGAAGGTCTTCGTCCATCAGGGCTTTTTCTTGTCGTCCTGGTCCTTGGCCGAGGGCGGCGGCTGGGTCACGTTGACCGGATCGGAGGCCGGAAACGACTCTTCCAGCCCGCGCTCGAGGGCGCGCTCGAGGCGGCGCTTTTCCTTCTCGTCCGGCGTCTCGCCGCCTTGGGCCTTCGGCCGGCGGCCGCGGCGGATATCGTCCATCGCAGGTCTCCACGGTTGATCGGCTGCGGGGATGCATCCGACAACGGCCGGGGCCGGGCCGGGGTTCCCTCACATTTTACGGCCTGCCGATTCGTGCTAGGCGAAAGGCCCGTTACCGCGAGTTGTCCCATGCCCACCATTGCCTGCATCGACGATCTGCGAGAACTGGCGCGGCGGCGCGTGCCGCGCGCCTTCTTCGAATATGCCGACAGCGGCTCCTATTCCCAGGACACGCTGCGCGCCAACCGCGACGATATGAAGAAAATCCTGCTGCGGCAGCGCGTGATGGTCGACGTGTCGGCGCGCAACCTCGCGACCACGGTCATCGGCCAGAAGCTCGCGATGCCGCTCGTGCTGGCGCCGATCGGCCTTCTCGGCATGCAGCGCGGCGACGGCGAAATCCTCGCCGCGCAGGCCGCCAACGAGGCCGACATCCCGTTCACGCTCTCGACCATGTCGGTCGGCTCGATCGAGGATGTGGCGGCGGCGACCGGCCAGCCGTTCTGGTTCCAGCTTTACGTCATCCGCGACCGCGAATTCATCAAGAATCTCCTGGCGCGGGCGCGCGCGGCCAATTGCAGCGCGCTGGTGCTCACCGTCGACCTGCAGGTGCTCGGCCAGCGCCACCGCGACGTGCATAACGGGCTGACGGTGCCGCTGCAGATCAAGCTGTCCAATGTCCTCGACGTCGCCACCAAGCCGGCCTGGATCGCCAGCATCGCGCGCGCCAGGCGCAAGACCTTCGGCAACATTGCCGGGCACGTCAAAGGCATGGAGAACGTCAACTCGCTCGCGCAATGGACCAACCAGCAGTTCGATCCGGCGCTGAACTGGAAGGACGTGGAGTGGATCAAGGGCCAGTGGGGCGGCAAGCTGATCATCAAGGGTATTCTCGACGTCGAGGACGCGCGCATCGCCTGCGACGTCGGCGCCGACGGCATCGTGGTGTCCAATCACGGCGGCCGCCAGCTCGACGGCGCGCCGTCCTCGATCTCGG
>WBUW01000495.1 GCA_008933495.1 Pseudorhodoplanes sp. | reverse complement strand
TGCTCCCCACGCTTTCGCACCTCAGCGTCAGTACCGGGCCAGTGAGCCGCCTTCGCCACTGGTGTTCTTGCGAATATCTACGAATTTCACCTCTACACTCGCAGTTCCACTCACCTCTCCCGGACTCAAGGCTCTCAGTATCGAAGGCAGTTCTGGAGTTGAGCTCCAGGATTTCACCCCCGACTTAAGAGTCCGCCTACGTGCGCTTTACGCCCAGTGATTCCGAGCAACGCTAGCCCCCTTCGTATTACCGCGGCTGCTGGCACGAAGTTAGCCGGGGCTTCTTATGCGGGTACCGTCATTATCTTCCCCGCCGAAAGAGCTTTACAACCCTAGGGCCTTCATCACTCACGCGGCATGGCTGGATCAGGGTTGCCCCCATTGTCCAATATTCCCTACTGCTGCCTCCCGTAGGAGTCTGGGCCGTGTCTCAGTCCCAGTGAGGCTGATCATCCTCTCAGACCAGCTACTGATCGTCGCCTTGGTGAGCCGTTACCTCACCAACTAGCTAATCAGACGCGGGCCGATCCTTCAGCGATAAATCTTTCCCCGTAAGGGCTTATCCGGTATTAGCCCAAGTTTCCCTGGGTTGTTCCGAACTGAAGGGCACGTTCCCACGTGTTACTCTCCCGTCTGCCGCTGACGTATTGCTACGCCCGCTCGACTTGCATGTATTAGGCCTGCCGCCAGCGTTCGCTCTGAGCCAGGATCAAACTCTCAAGTTGGATGAGATTTGATCTCGGCTGGTCACTCACGTTTGCGCGCGACGACACTTGCGTATCGCCGCCTTGACGAGGTCCATCACCTGAACCGCTTGCGCGGCCAGTGCGATGTACCTTGAAACGTAAGACCGCCGAAGTCTCGTCCGGCCGCTCTCTTGCGAAGAAGCCATCTTTCGACGCCGTCTCCGCCCGAGGAAGCGGCCCGCAAGGACTCCGCCGTCCACGTTTCTCTTTCTTCCGATTCACTTTTCAAACAGCCCGGAAACCTGGCGGTTTCCGCCCTCCGGTGAACCGGAGAGCCGTCGAAGCCCATAGCTCCCGATCAAGACCGGAAGCCATTTCACCTTGATGAGTGAGGTGCTTCGAAGACGTGCTCGCGCGCCCGGGGGCGGGCGGCCCGTCAGTAAGGGGCGTATATAGGTCCGCCGTTCGTTTATTGTCAACACGAAAAGCTTAAAAAATGCAGGGGCGCCGCTGATTTTTCGCGCCGCACAACCGCTAACCACGACCGCCGCGCGCCGCACTCAAGCCACATTCCTGCTCCGTCCTGTGCGCCGACGGGACGAGGTGTCGATTGGGGCATAAACCGCTGCATCCAGAACAGGATTTCGGACCGTCCGGGCCCGTTGACGGACCCCTGACTCGCGCGGCACGGTGCCGCGGCGGGGCGGCGTTCGCGGGGACATTGTTTGCGGCCGGCCTGCGGTCCGGTCGGGTATCCGCCGCCGCGCGCATCCGCGCGTGGACGTTACTGTAATTTTGGGACGGCAAGCGTGGATTACAATCGGCGCGCATACCGCCTCGCGGGCGAACCCGACCCGATCGATCTGGGCAACGAACCGCCGCTGTCCGTCGACGGCGAGACGGGCGGCCCCATCGACCGCCGGCGCGTCTCCGCCCAGTGGTTTTCCGGAACGATCCTGACCGGTCTTTGCGGCGCGGCCCTCATGGGGGGCGCGGTCTTCACCGCGCTTGATGGCGAGGCCCACTTTGCATCGCTGCCCGAGCGCGTCGAAAGCATGCTGCGCGGCGCCGTCGATCGCATTTCCGGGACGCGCAAGGGCGACAAGCTGCCGGCGCTGAGCGAAACCGATGCCGCCCGCCAGGTCATTCGCGTATCGATGACAAGCCGGTTCGGCAACCGCGAACTCGTCCGCGTGCGGCCTTTCGTCCGGGTATCGGCAAACCTGTCATTGTCGGTGTCGGATTTGTCCGCGACGATCCCGGCCTTCAATCCGCAGAAGCTTCTTGCCGAGGGGGCGGGCGACGGAACCAGTCCCGACGAGACCGCCGCCAACGCCGAGCCCGACGCCGAGGTTTCGTTCGTGATGCGCGATCTGACGGCCGTCATTCCGCGCGTGAAAGTGGCGAGCGTGCTGCCGATCGATGACGTCATCGCCGCCGTGCGCAATATCGCCAGCGGCACCGCGCCGACGGAAAAGACCTACGCCGTCGCCGCCGTCCAGGCCGGCCAGATGGCCTATGCGCCGCCGGACAGCACACCCGACCTCTATCGCGGCGTCGAAACCCGCATCGTCCCGGAAAACGTCACGCTGCTGCCAAAGACCGCCGGCCAGACCACCGGCGGCAACGGCTGGAACGAAAAAGCGATCACCACCCGCAAGGGCGACACCATCACGACGGTCCTGCGCGACCTTGGTGCGACGCCTGAGGAAATCAGGGCGATCGCGGCGATCCTTGGGCCGCGCGGCCGCGACGGCGGCCTGAAGGAAGGCATGCGCCTGCGCGTGCTGCTGTCGCCGGTTCTCGGCGCCCAGCGCCAGCAGCCCGCGCGCGTCATCGTGGCCAATGATACCGCG
>WBUW01000494.1 GCA_008933495.1 Pseudorhodoplanes sp. | reverse complement strand
GCTCTATACGGTCAAGGCGCGCTCGGGCATTGCGCGCTCGGGCGCCGACCTCGACGCGCGCTGCCACGACCTGCTCGGGCTCGTCGGGCTGGAACGCAAGGCGAAGAAACTGCCGCGCGACCTGACGCAGGTGGAAATGCGCAAGCTCGAACTTGCGCGCGCCATGGCCTCCGATCCCAAGCTGCTGATCGCGGACGAGGCGATGGCCGGCCTCTCGCAGTCGGAGGTCAACGACATTGTCGCGCTCTTGATCCGCATGAACGAGCGCGGCGTGACCATCGTGCTGATCGAGCATATCATGAGCGCGGTGATGAGTTTCTCGCGGCGGCTGGTCGTGCTCGTTTCGGGGCGCAAGATCGCCGACGGCAGGCCCGACGAGGTGATCCGCGATCCCGAGGTGGAGAGGGCATATCTTGGCCAATAGCCTGACCATCGCGCATGTCGACGCCGGCTACGGCTCGGTCCGGGTGCTGGAGGACGTGTCGATGCGCGTCGACCCGGGCGCGACCGTCGTGCTGCTCGGCACCAACGGCAACGGCAAGAGCACGCTGATCAAATGCATTATGGGCCTGTGCCGGCCCTCGTCCGGGCGGATCGTGGCCGAAATCGACGGCCAGAAGCACGATCTCATCGGCAAGCGGCCGGAGGAGATTGTCGATCTCGGCATCGCGCTGGTGCCGGAAGGCCGCCGCCTGTTCCCGCGTCTGACCGTCGAGGAAAACCTGCTGCTCGGCGCATTCCGCCGCACCGCGCGCGCACAGAAAGCGAAGAATCTCGAATTCTGCTACGCAACCTTTCCGCGCCTGGCCGAGCGCAAGAAGCAGCTCGCCGGCTCGATGAGCGGCGGCGAGCAGCAGATGCTGGCGCTCGCGCGCGCGCTCATGCTGGCGCCGAAAATCCTCCTAGTCGACGAGCCCTCGGTCGGCCTCGCGCCGGTGCTGGTCAGCCGCACCATCGACGCGATCCGCGACCTCAAGGACCAGTACCAGCTCACGGTGCTGATGGCCGAGCAGAACTTCAACCAGGCGATCCGCATCGCCGATCGCGGCTATGTCATCGTGCACGGCAAGATCGCCTTCGAGGGCGGCTCCGCGCAGGAGCTCAACAACAACGACCTGATCCGCAAATTCTATCTCGGGCTCTGATCGCGCCGGGCTGGACTTGATGCCGCCGCTGGCGGACACTGGACAACCCTTTGGGAGGAAAAGCCATGCCGCTCGCTTTCATGGAACATTTCCTGCTGCAGGCCGAGGATATCGAGGCGACCAAGGACTGGTATGTGAACGTGCTCGGTTTCCGCGTTGGCCCGCATCCCGATTTCAAATTCCCGGTTTACTGGCTCTATCTCGGCGACCGCGACGTGCTGCACCTGACGCAGGGCGGCGCCAGGGTCACCGAGAACCGCATGAAATATCTCGGACAGGAATCGCTGGCCGTGCGCGGCTCGGGCGTGATCGACCACGTCGCCTTCCGCGCCACCGGGCTCGAGGAGATGACCGGCCATCTCGACCGGATGGCGATCGCCTACAAGGAGCGTCAGGTCAACGACCAGAGCCTCTACCAGCTCTTCCTGTTCGATCCCAACGGCGTCAAGGTCGAGTTGAACTTCTCCGCCTCCGAGGTCAAGGGCCGCCGCGCGCCGGTGATGGCCTCGCAACTGGCCGACCAGGCGCCGAACTGAGCGCGCGAGGGCGACGGCATGGCGCGGCGGCTGATCGACCTGTCGGTTCCGCTCGAGAACGATGTCGCCGCCGATCCGCCCGGCTACGGGCCGGCGATCGAATACCTGACGCACCGGCAGACGGCGTCCGATGTCGTGCGCTTTTTTCCCGGCCTGAAGGAAAGCGACTTGCCGGACGGCGAAGGCTGGGCGATCGAATGGATCCGGCTCACCACACATTGCACCACGCATCTCGATGCGCCCTGGCATTACGCCTCCACCATGGACGGCGGCCAACGCGCCATCACCATCGACGAGGTTCCGCTCGACTGGTGCTTCAGGCCGGGCGTGAAGCTCGACTTCCGGCATTTTCCGGACGGCTATGTCGCGACCGCCAGGGATGTCGAGGACGAGCTGCGCCGCATCGGCCACGCGCTTGCGCCGCTCGACATCGTCGTCGTCAATACCGCGGCCGGCCAGGCCTACGGCCAACCCGATTATGTGGCACGTGGCTGCGGCATGGGGCGCGAAGCGACGCTCTACCTGCTGGAGCGCGGGGTGCGCATCACCGGGACCGACGGCTGGAGCTGGGATGCGCCGTTCGTCCATACCAGGGAGAAATATGCCGCCACCGGCGATCCCGCGCTGATCTGGGAAGGCCACAAGGCCGGCCGCGAGATCGGCTATTGCCATATCGAGAAGCTGCACAATCTCGAAGCGCTGCCGGCGACCGGCTTCACGCTGTCCTGCTTTCCAGTAAAGGTGCGCGGCGGGTCCGCCGGCTGGACCCGCGCGGTCGCCATCGTCGAGGAATCCTGAGCCTTGCAGTCCGTGCACCCCGGCGTAACGGCGGCACGCGGCGGGCCCGTGTGGGCGAGGTTGGGC
>WBUW01000022.1 GCA_008933495.1 Pseudorhodoplanes sp. | reverse complement strand
CTTCGGCGTCTTCTCGGCCGGCAGGAACTTGCCGGTCTTCTCGGCGAGATAGAGCAGGATGGCATTGGAATCGAACACCACCGCATCACCGTCGACGATCGCCGGCACTTTCGCGTTCGGATTGATGGCGAGATAGTCCGGCTTGTGCTGGTCGCCCTTGCGGGTATCGACCGGGATCGCCTCGTAGGGCAGGCCGGCCTCCTCCAGGAACAGCGCCACCTTCATCGGATTGGGCGCAGTGCTGTAATAGAACCTGAGCATAACGAATCCTCTTCCGATGGTCCGTCAGCCTTCGAGGCTCACGGTAATGCCGCTCGCTCCTCCGGGTAACGACGAAGAGCCCCCATCGCCGTCAGAACAGGCCAACGATCTTGCCTTCGGCGTTGACGTCGATGGAATCGGCCGACGGCACCTTGGGCAATCCGGGCATGGTCATGATCTCGCCGCAGATCGCCACCACGAACTCGGCGCCGGCGGCGAGCCGCACTTCGCGCACATTGATGGTGTGATCGACCGGTGCGCCCTTGGCGTCCGGATTGGTCGAGAACGAATACTGCGTCTTGGCGATACAGACCGGCAGCTTGCCGAAGCCCATGCTTTCCCAGTTGGCGAGCTGGTCCTTGACCGACTTGTCGGCGGTGGCGTCCTTGGCGCGGTAGATTTCCTTGGCGATGGTGCGGATCTTTTCGAACAGCGGCATCTCGTCGGGATAGAGCAGCTTGAGATTGCTCTTGCCCTGGTCGACGATTTTCACCACCGCGCGCGCAACATCGGCGGCGCCCGGCCCGCCCATCGCCCAGTGATCGGCCATCACCGCCTCGACGCCGAGCTTCTTGCAGCCGTCCTTGACAAGCGCGATCTCGGCTTCGGTGTCGGCCGAGAAGCGGTTGATCGAGACCACCGGTACGACGCCGAATTTCTGCATGTTCTCGATATGGCGCTGCAGGTTCGACAGGCCGGCTTCGAGCGCCTTGAGGTCTTCCTTCTTGAGGTCGTCCTTCTTGACGCCGCCGTGCATCTTGAGCGCGCGGATGGTGGCGACCAGCACGGCGCAGTCCGGCTTCAGCCCGGTCTTGCGGCACTTGATGTCGAGAAACTTTTCCGCGCCGAGGTCGGCGCCGAAGCCGGCTTCGGTCACGACATAGTCGGCAAGCTTGAGCGCGGTCGTGGTGGCGAGCACCGAGTTGCAGCCGTGCGCGATGTTGGCGAACGGGCCGCCATGGATGAAGGCCGGCGTGCCTTCCAGCGTCTGCACGAGGTTGGGGGAGAGTGCGTCCTTGAGCAACGCGGTCATCGGCCCGTGGCCCTTGACGTCGCCGGCGCGCACCGGCTTGCGGTCGCGCGTATAGCCGACGATGATGTTGCCCAGCCGCTTCTTGAGGTCGTCGAGATCGCTGGCGAGGCAGAAAATCGCCATCACTTCGGAGGCGACCGTGATGTCGAAGCCGTCCTCGCGCGGGAAGCCGTTGGCGACGCCGCCGAGCGAGGACACGACCGAGCGCAGCGCGCGGTCGTTCATGTCCATGACGCGCCGCCAGGCGACGCGGCGCTGGTCGAGGCCAAGCGCATTGCCCCAATAAATGTGATTGTCGATGAGTGCGGCCAAAAGGTTATGCGCCGAGGTGATGGCGTGGAAGTCGCCGGTGAAATGCAGGTTGATGTCTTCCATCGGCACGACCTGCGCATAGCCGCCGCCGGCCGCCCCGCCCTTGACGCCGAAGCAGGGACCGAGCGATGGCTCGCGCAGGCACAGCATGGCCTTCCTGCCGAGATGATTGAGCGCGTCGGTAAGCCCGACCGTGGTCGTGGTTTTGCCTTCGCCGGCCGGCGTCGGGGAGATCGCCGAGACCAGGATCAGCTTGCCGTTCGGCCTGTCTTTCAGCGTCTTGATGTAATCCATCGATACCTTGGCCTTGTAGTGGCCATAGGGTTCGAGATTTTCAGCCGCGATGCCGAGCTTCTCGCGCGCGATGTCGAGGATCGGCCGCTTCTTGGCGGCCTGCGCGATTTCGATGTCGGATTTCGGTGACTGATGCTGTGAGGCGGGCATGGGTGCTGATTCCGTAAAGCAATCGTGTGACTGAGCTTTCGACTTCTCTCATCTGTCGTGCGCGGGCTTGACCGGCGCATCCCGCTTAGCGAGGCGCAATGCCTCCCTGATCGGGATGGCCGGGACAAGCCCGGCCGTGACGACTTGAATCATGTAAAGCGTGCGCCCTTTTCGATCTTGGCGGCGGCCGCCCATTCGCCCGCGCCAACCTTGCCGGCATCGGCCTGCACGCGCGTGAGCCTGAAACGGCCGTCGGCGCACACGACGGTGATGCCCTCGCCCGCCACGGCGACGACTTCGCCGATCTTGCCGCCGATGCCCTTCGGCTCCCTGGCGGGAATGGGAGTGGCTTCGAAAATCTTCAGCTTGACGCCGTTGATCGTCGCCCATGCGCCCGGCGCCGGATTGCAGCCGCGGATCAGGCGGTCGATCTGCTCCCACGGCTTGCCGAAATCGACGTGCGCGTTCTCCGGCCCGCAGCGGCCTTCGTAGGTCGCTTTCGATTCGTCCTGCTTGATGCGCGGCGCCTTGCCGGCCTTTACGAGATCGACGGATTCGAGCATCGCCTCGACGCCCATCGGGAACAGGCGATCGAAATAGACGGTGCCGAGCGTGTCCTTGCCGCTGATCGGCGTTTTCTTCTGCATGAGAATGTCGCCGGTATCGAGCCCGTTGTCCGGCCAGAAGATCGAGAGTCCGGTCTCCTTCTCGCCCTTGATGATCGGCCAGTTGATCGCGCTCGCGCCGCGATAGGCGGGCAACAGCGAGGGGTGATACTGGATCGAGCCATGGGTCGGGATGTTGAGGAAGTCTTCGGGGACGAACAGCGTCACGAACGCCATGACCTGCAGGTCGGGCTTGAGCGCCTTGAACTCGGCCCAGACCTCCGGCTTCTTGTAGGAATCGGGTTGATAGACCGGCAGACCGGCGGCGAGCGCGGCTTCCTTGAGCGGATCGGCCTTGGCGCCCGGCTTTTCCGGGGCGGCATAAACCGCGATCACATTCTCGCCGCGCTTGAGCAACGCTTCGAGCACCGCCTTGCCGAACGCCTGCTGGCCATGAACGACGATACGCATAATTCCTTTCGCTCCCCGCGTTGCCTCTTCTTCACCTCTCCCCGCTTGCGGGGAGAGGTCGACTTCCGAGCGTCGCAGACAAGTTTACGCAGTCTGCGCAAGCTTGACTGCACGCGAGGAAATCGGGTGAGGGGGCGTCAACGTCATGTGATGCAGTGAGGCGCCCCCTCACCCGCCTCGAGCTTGACGGCGCTCGGCACCCTCTCCCCGCAAGCGGGGAGAGGGAAAATGCTGCTTACGCCGCCTTGTCTTCCTTGCCGGCCGCCGACAACGCGCCCGAGACCTTGATCTTCTCCACCTCGCTCTTGCTGAAGCCGAGCACCTTGGAGAGGATTTCGTCGGTGTGCTCGCCAAGCAGCGGCGAGCGCTTCACCTCCGAAACCGAGTCCGAAAGTTTGATCGGATTGCCGACGGTCAGGTATTTGCCGCGCACCGGATGATCGACCTCGACCACGGTGCCGGTTGCGCGCAGCGAAGGCTCCTCCGCGATTTCCTTCATCGACAGGATCGGTCCGACCGGAATGTCGACCTCGTTGCAGATGTTCATGACCTCGAACTTGGTCCTGGTCATGGTCCAGCGCTCGATGCGGTCGAAAATCTGCTTGAGCTTGGGCAGCCGCGCCTTGGGCGTTGTGTATTCGGGATCGGTCTTCCAGGTCGGCTCGCCGATCACGTCGCAGATCGCGCCCCAGACCGGCGCCTGGGTGATGAAATAGATGTAGGCGTCGGGGTCGGTCTCCCAGCCTTTGCACTTGAGAATCCAGCCCGGCTGGCCGCCGCCCGAATCGTTGCCGGCGCGCGGCACGGCGCTGCCGAACGGCACGCCCTCGCCATGCTGGCTGTATTCGGCGAGCGGCCCGGCCTTGAGGCGCTGCTGGTCGCGCAGCTTGACGCGGCAGAGATTGAGCACGCCGTCCTGCATGGCGGCGAGCACCTTCTGGCCGCGGCCGGTGCGGTTGCGCTGATAAAGCGCGCACACGATGCCGAGCGCAAGATGCAGGCCGGTGCCCGAATCGCCGATCTGCGCGCCGGTCACCAGCGGCGGCCCGTCGCGAAAACCGGTGGTCGAGGCCGCGCCGCCGGCACATTGCGCGACGTTCTCATAGACCTTGCAGTCCTCGTAAGGTCCGGGACCGAAGCCCTTGACCGAGGCCACGACCATGCGCGGGTTGAGCTTGTGGATGTGCTCCCAGGTCAGCCCCATGCGGTCGAGCGCGCCGGGGGCGAAATTCTCCACCAGCACGTCGCAGGCCTTGATCAGCTCGTTGAGCACCCGCTTGCCTTCCGGATGCTTGGAGTCGATCGTGATCGAGCGCTTGTTGTGATTGAGCATGGTGAAATAGAGCGAGTCGGCGCCCTTCACGTCGACAAGCTGGCCGCGCGTGATGTCGCCGACACCGGGGCGCTCGACCTTGATCACGTCAGCGCCGAACCAGGCCAGCAGTTGCGTGCAGGTCGGGCCCGACTGCACATGCGTGAAATCGAGGATGCGCACGCCGTCGAGCGCCTTGCCGTCCTTGCCGAACGGCCGCTTCGAGGGCGGCGGCAGCAGCGACTTGCCGTTCGATTTGGCGGCTTTCAGTCCGACGACCTTCGCCGACGAACGCCTGGCCGCCGCCTTCTTCGACGACGGCCTGGCGCGGGCCTTGAGCGGCCTGGCTGCCCTGGACTTTTTCGCGACCTTCTTGGCCATCGGGAATCTCTCCTCAGTCTCGATCTCGCAGGAACACGGCACGAAGCGCGGTGCCGGGGCTATTTCTTTTTCAGCACGCTTTGCGGATTGAGGTTGCCGATACGGCCCGACTCGCTGCCGGCCGCCGGATCGATCACCGCATTGATCAGGGTCGGCTTGCCGGAATCCATCGCCTCGTTCACGGCGCGCTTGAGTTCGTCCGGCGTCGTCGCATTGACGCCGACGCCGCCGAACGCCTCCATCATCTTGTCGTAACGCGAGCCCTTGACGAACACGGTCGTGGCGGGGTCGGTGCCGGCGGGATTGGCGTCGGTGCCGCGGTAGATGCCGTCGTTGTTGAAGATCACGATGCAGACCGGCAGCCTGTAACGGCAGATCGTTTCGACCTCCATGCCGGAGAAGCCGAAGGCCGAGTCGCCCTCCACCGCGAGCACGCGCTTGCCGGTCTCGATCGCGGCGGCAATCGCATAGCCCATGCCGATGCCCATGACGCCCCAGGTGCCGACATCGAGGCGCTTGCGCGGCTGGTACATGTCGATGGCGCCGCGCGCCAGATCGAGCGCGTTGGCGCCCTCGTTGACCAGGATGGCGTCGGGCCGTTCCTTGACGACGCTGCGCAGCACGCCGAGCGCGCCGTAATAGTCCATCGGCACGGCGTTGCTCATGAAGCGCGGCGCCATCTTGGCGATGTTGTCCTCGCGCTTCCTGCTGACCGCGCCGACCCAGTCGGCCGGCGGCGACGGCCACTTGCCGCCCATCGCTGCAAGAAGCGCGGCGACGCACGAGGCGATATCGCCGACCAGGGGCGCGGCGATTTCGACGTTGGAGTCCATTTCCTTCGGCTCGATGTCGACCTGAACGAACTTCTTCGCGGCCTCGCCCCAGGTCTTGCCCTTGCCGTGCGACAGCAGCCAGTTGAGGCGGGTGCCGATCAGCACGACGACGTCGCTGTCCTTGAGCACGGTGGAGCGCGCCGCGCCCGCGCATTGCGGATGGGTGTCGGGCAGAAGGCCTTTGGCCATGCTCATCGGCAGGAACGGCACGCCGCTCTTTTCGACAAAGTCGCGGATGGCGTCGTCAGCCTGCGCATAGGCCGCGCCCTTGCCGAGGATGATCAGCGGGCGCCTGGCGCTCTTGAGCAGGTCGAGTGCGCGCTTGACCGCATCCGACGCGGGAATCTGCGCCGGCGCCGCGTCGATCACCTTGACGAGCGATTTCCGCCCGGCCTCGGCATTCATCACCTGGCCGAACAGCTTGGCCGGCAGGTCGAGATAGACGCCGCCCGGGCGACCGGAGACCGCGGCGCGGATCGCGCGCGCAAATCCGATGCCGATATCCTGGGCATGCAGCACGCGGAACGCCGCCTTGCACAGCGGCTTGGCGATCGCGAGCTGGTCCATTTCCTCATAGTCGCCCTGCTGCAGGTCGACGATCTCGCGTTCGGACGAACCCGAGACCAGGATCATCGGGAAGCAGTTGGTCGTGGCGTGGGCGAGCGCCGTCAGCCCGTTCAGGAATCCGGGCGCGGACACCGTGAGGCATACGCCGGGCTTCCTGGTCAGGAAGCCTGCGATCGCGGCGGCATAGCCGGCATTCTGCTCGTGCCGGAACGAAATGACGCGGATGCCCGCCGCCTGCGCCATGCGGCCGAGATCGGTGACCGGGATGCCGGGCACGCCATAGATTGTCTTGACGCCGTTGAGCTTGAGCGCCTCGATGACGAGGTGAAAGCCGTCCGTCAGCTCTTGCTCTGCCTTCGGTTCGGCAGGCGTCTTCGCAACCGCTGCTTCAGCCATCGTGGCCTCCCCGGAACCTCAAGCTGTCAATCGAGATAGTCGGCGTAGCGCGCCACATGCTCGGCAAGGCCGAGCGCATGGTCGCGCACGAGGGTCTCGGCGCGGGCGGTATCGCGCGCCTCCAGCGCCTCGATGATGTTCATGTGATCGCGGATCGACTTGTCGGCGCGGTTCTTTTCGCCGATCGTCTTACGCCGGATCATCCGCATATGGGTGAACAGGTTTTCCGCCAGGTCGAGCAGCACGGTATTTTCGCTCATGCGGATGATGGTCTGGTGGAATTCGATATTGACCTCGGAATATTCGTCGAGATGGGCGCGTACCTGCCCGCCTTCGAAGGTCGCAAACATGTTGCGCAGCCGCGCAATATCCTCGTCCTTGGCGTTCTGCGTGATCAGGCGCGCCGCCATGCTTTCGAGCGCAGCCCAGGCGGTGATGAGCTGGATCACCTCTTCCTTGGTCTTGCGGACGACATAGACGCCGCGGCGCGGGACCGAACGCACGAAACCTTCGCGCTCGAGCTGCGCCATGGCCTCGCGGACCGGCGTGCGGCTGATGCCGAAATCGTGCGCCAGCTGACGCTCATCGAGCCGGATATCGTTGCGGCTGCGATAGATGTCCATCGAGACTATGACGTTCTTCAGCGCCGCGTAGGCCTTGTTCTTGAAGCTGAACGAGGTGTCGATGGGCTGGATTGCGATCCGCGGCGCCGGCTCGGATCCGGCCCTGTCCTGCGCGGCGGCCGCGCCGCCCGATCTGGTGTTATTCGTCATCATCCTGGTTACCCGATCCTCTGGTATACAATATTCCAGAATTGGTTATCCTGCAAATAGGCCGCTCCGGCCGAACCTTCCGGCCAGCCGTTCCCGGGCGGGCGGCCTCAGGCCGCCGGCCGGGTCCGCAAACGGGCCAGCGCATTGGAAATCAGCGGCCAGAACAACGCGATCAGGCCGAGCGTCATGATTGTGGAAACCAGGCCGTTCGAGAAGAAAATGCCGAGTTTGCCCTGCGAGGCGAGCAGTGACTGGCGGAAATTTTCCTCGGCCTTGTCGCCCAGCACGATCGCCAGGACCATCGGCGCCAGCGGGTAATTGCATTTCTTGAGCAGGTAGCCGATTACCCCGAACACCATCATCAACACGACGTCAAACACCGAATTATGCACGGTGTAGGCGCCGATCGCGCAGATCACGAGAATGATCGGCGCGATGATGCTGAACGGAATGCGCAGGATCGCGGCAAACAGCGGCACGCACGTCAGAACCACAATCAGGCCGACGATATTGCCGAGATACATCGAGGCGATCAGGCCCCAGACGAATTCCTTCTGCTCGACAAAGAGCAGCGGCCCGGGTTGCAGGCCCCAGATCAGCAGGCCGCCGAGCAGCACCGCGGCGGTCGGCGAGCCGGGCACGCCGAGCGAGAGCATCGGCAGCAGCGCCGCGGTGCCGGCGGCGTGCGCGGCGGTCTCGGGCGCGACCACGCCTTCGATCTCGCCCTTGCCGAAATTGGCGCCGTTCCTGGAGGTGCGCTTGGCGATGCCGTAGCTCATGAACGAGGCCGGTGTGGCGCCGGCGGGCGATACGCCCATCCAGCATCCGATGATGCAGGAGCGCAGCGAAGTCACCCAATAGCGCGGGAGCTGTTTCCAGGTCTCCCAGACGACCTTGGCGTTGATGCCGGCCAGACGTCCCTTGAAGCTCAGACCCTCTTCCATGGTGAGCAGGATTTCGCCAATGCCGAACAGGCCGATCACCGCGATCAGGAAGTCGAACCCGTTGAGCAGCGACTCCAGGCCGAATGTCAGGCGCAACTGGCCGGTGATGGAATCAAGCCCGACCGCAGCAAGCGCAAAGCCGATGAACATGGCCGCCACGGTCTTGAACGGCGGCTCCTTGCTCATGCCGACGAAACTGCAGAATGCCAGGAAGTAGACCGAGAATTGCTCGGCCGGCCCGAAGCGCAGCGCAAAGCTCGCGACCAGCGGCGCAACGAGCGTGATCATGACGACGGCGAACAGCGCGCCGACAAACGAGGAGGTGAATGCAGCCGTCAGCGCCTCGCCGGCCTGTCCCTTCTGCGCCATCGGATGGCCGTCGAACGTTGTCGCCACCGACCAGGGCTCGCCGGGAATGTTGAACAGCACCGAGGTGATCGCGCCGCCGAACAACGCACCCCAATAGATGCAGGAGAGCATGATGATCGCCGACGTCGGCGACATCGAGAAGGTGAGCGGCAGGAGGATCGCCACGCCGTTGGCGCCACCCAATCCCGGCAACACGCCGATAAGCACGCCGAGAATGATGCCGACGAACATCACCCCGATATTGAACGGCTGAATCGCGACACTGAAGCCGTGAAACAGGCTGCTGAAATCCTCAATCATCTCTCACCCCAGCGGAACGGCAGGTTCCGAACCCCCTTGCGCGCGCAGACGGTCAGTATCCGAGCCAGGCTTCGACCGGCCCCTTGGGCAACGGCACCAGGAACCAGCGCTCGAACACAATGAAGAAGATCAACGGCACCCCGATCGCGATCGGCGAGAGGAAGCTCCACGCATAATTCCCCAGCCGCCGCATGAAGAAGGCGATCAGCACGGCGGAGGCGATGTAGATGCCGGTCCATGGAATGACGGCGACATAGATCGCGCTCGGAATGACCACGGCCATGACCTGGCGGAGCTGTCCCCAGTTCGCGAACAGATCGCCGCGCGTGCGCTCGATGCGCACCTGCACGATATTGACGATGCTGCAGGCCAGAACGACCAGTCCGACATAGAACGGAAAGAACCCGGCCTTCGGCCCTTCGCTGCCCCAGCCGATGCCGGCCTTGATGCTGCCCGCGATGACGACCAGCGCGAAGACCGCCATCGCAATTCCGACACCGGTTTCGACGGCCCGATGCGAAGGCCCGGCGCTGTCCGCGCCCTGCATATGATCGCTCATCGATCCTGCTCCGAAGATGGAAATCGTCCGCCGGCGGCACCCGGGCCGCCGGCGGCCAGGTCAAAGCTGGCTCAGTTGGTGTGGAGGAAGCCGGCGTCTTTCATGAGCTGCTGGTGACGCTTCTCTTCGTTGGCAACCCAGTCGGTATATTGCTTGCCGGTCATGAAGGTCTGATTGAACGCACCGTTGCTCATCAGTTCCTTCCATTCCGGCGTCTGGCGCACCTTGTTGAACAGGCCGATATAATAATCGACCTGATCCTTGGTCGCGCCCGGCGACATGAAGATACCGCGCAGCATCAGGTATTCGATGTCGAGGCCCTGCGATTTGCAGGTGGGGACGCTGCTCCACGACAGTTGGTTGACGATCTCGTCCTTGTAAGGCATCGCCTTGGAATCAAAGACGCAGAGCGGCTTCAGTTTGCCGGCCTTCCAGTGCGCGATCGCCTCGTTCGGGTTGTTGACCGACGAATCGACGTGATTGCCGACGAGCTGCACCGCCACCGCGCCGCCGCCGCGCTGCGGGATGTAGATGAACTTGGCGCCGGTCGCCTTCTGGATCGCCTCGGTGATGATCTGGTCTTCCTGCTTGGAGCCGGTACCGCCCATCTTGAACGTGCCGCCCGCGGCCTTGGCGGCGGCGACATAATCCTTCGCGGTCTTGTAGGGCTTCTCGGCATTGACCCAGAGCACGAACTCGTCGAGCGCCAGCATCGCGACCGGGGTCAGTTCCTTCCAGTTGAACGGAATGCCGGTGGCCAGCGGCGTGGTGAAGAGGTTGGACAGCGTGATGATGATCTTGTGCGGGTTGCCGGCCGAATTCTTGACGTCGAGGAAGCCCTCGCCGCCGGCGCCGCCCGACTTGTTGATGACCACCATCGGCTGGCTCATCAGATTATGCTTGGTCACGATGCCCTGGATGGTGCGGGCCATGATGTCGGCGCCGCCGCCGGGACCAGCGGGAATAATGAATTCAACGGGACGCGAGGGCTCCCAGGCTGCCGAGGCCGGCAGAGGAGCCAGACCAGTCGCAGCCCACAGGGCCGCCACCGCACCGAAACCGGCATGTTTTAGTGAACAGGTCATAAGCGTTTCTCCCTTTGGTGTTCAGCCGCCGATCTTGATGCCGGCTTCTGAGCTATTGCAGGCGGAAAACGATGACCGCAGTTTTGTCGGTCCTTCCACATGTTGCATGAGGAAGCCCGCATCCGCAGCAATGCGAAGTCAACCGTGTATGCATAATAATGGCAAGCGGCTTCTCGGAATTTTTCCAATAAATCCATTTTGCAGCGCGATATGAGCTTGGGGCGCGCGCCGCCGGCGGACGAAATTTGCCGCTGCGCATGCATGGTTTTCGCAACTGCGAAAAAAGCAGCCCCGCGTCAGATCGCGGCGGCAGGCCGCGCGCGCAGCACATGCCGCTGGATTTTTCCCGACGACGTGCGCGGTAGCGCATCGAGAAATTCGACAATGCGCGGATACTTGTAAGGAGCGAGCCGGGACTTGACCAAGTCCTGCAGCGAGCGCCGCAGGTCGTCGGCGCCGGTGGCCGGATCATGCAGGACCACGAACGCAGCCACGACCTGTCCGCGCGCAGGATCGGGCGTTCCGACAACCGCGCATTCGCGCACGGCCGGGTGCTGCAGCAGCGCCTCCTCCACTTCCGCACCGGAAATGTTGTAGCCGGCGCTGACGATCATGTCGTCGGTACGGGCGTGATACCAGAAATAGCCATCCGCATCGGCGCGAAAGGCGTCACCGGTCAGATTCCAGCCGGCGCGGACATAAGCCTTCTGCCGCTCGTCGTCGCCGAGATAGCGGCAGCCGGTCGGCCCGCGGACCGCCAGCCGGCCGACCGCGCCGATCGGCAATTCCTTCATGTGTTCGTCAACGACCATCGCGGTGAAGCCGGGCAACGGCTTGCCGACCGCGCCGGGCCGGTCCGCAGCCGGCGGCATCACGAGAAAAGCGTGCAGCATCTCGGTCGAGCCGATGCTGTTGACGAGCGCGATTCCGGTCGCCCGCCGCCAGCCCTCATGGACCGATGGCGGCAGATGTTCGCCGGAGGACACGCACAGGCGCAGGCTCGCCAGATCGTAACTTCCGGCGATCGGCGTCATCGCCCGGTACAGGGTCGGAACGGTAAATGAAATCGTCGCGCGATGGCGCGCCATCGCCTCGAGCAGGTCCTCCGGCGTGGCTTTCTCCAACAGCACCGCCGAAGACCCGAAGCGCAGCGGAAACAAGAGAAGCGCACCGAGCCCGAACGTGAATGCAAATGGCGCGCTGCCCGCGAACACATCGTGCGGCGCGGGCTTGAGAACGGGGCCGGCAAAGGCGTCGCAGATCGCCAGCAGATCGCGGTGGAAATGCATGGTCGCCTTGGCCGATCCCGTGGTCCCGGAGGTGAAGGCGATCAGCGCGACATCGTCGTGCGAGGCCATGACGGGAGCAAAGGCGCCGCTCTGCCGCGCCATCCGCGCCGCGAGGCCGTCGGGGACGCCGGTGCCAAACTGGACGATGCGGACATGCGGACGCGTTGCGCAGGCTTCGTTCAGCGCAGCGGCCAGCGGCGCGTCGCACAAGGCGAACTGGATGCCGGCCTTGTCGAGCATGTGGGCGAGTTCGGCGGCGCGCAGGAGCGGCATGGTTGCAACGACGATGCCGCCGGCTTTCACCACCGCAAGCCAGCTCGCGGCCATCATCAGGTTGTTGGGCGCGCGCAGGAGGACGCGGTTGCCGGGGACGAGGCCGAGATCGCGCACCAGCACGTTGGCAATGCGGTTCACGGCGTCGAGAAGCTGCGCATAAGTCCAGGATTCCTGCGCCGTATGCAGACAAAAGCGCGCGCCATGGCCCTGCGCCACCGCGCGGTCGAGCAGTTCGGCCGTGGCATTCATCACCCTCGGATAGGCAAAGCGGCCGGACATGGCCGCGCCGAGATCGGGCCACAGGGCGGGCGCCGGCAGATGCGCGCGCGCAAACGGGTCCGGATAGCGGCTGGGATCTGGCATGCGGCGGGGCGTTACGCGCTTCGGACGGTTGTCGTTCGGGCGCAGGATAGCGAGCCTGTTCCGCCTGCCAAGCCGTCAAGGTGCCCGCCCCAAAGCGGCGCGCAGGCGCGATTGACGGGGCCGCGCACGCGGCCTAAGGCGGAATACAACCTCGCATCCGGAGCCGGACGATGTGGCGTCCCCCCGAACGCATCCGCCACGCGGCAAGCCAGGGCCGCATCCCCGCGCGCGCGGATGCGCAGTTGTCGCGGTTGTTTTCCCCGGTCAGGGTCGGGCCGCTCGCCCTTGAACAGCGGACCTGGGTACCGGCCATGGTGCCCTGGCGCGCGACCGAGGACGGCTTCGTCACTGATGACGTGATCGCCTGGTATGCGCGCTTTGCACGCGGCCGGCCGGGCGCGATCGTGGTGGAGGCAACCGGCATTCGCGACATTGCGAGCGGACCGCTGCTGCGCATCGGCCACGACCGCTACGTTCCCGGATTGCGCCGGCTCGCCGACACCGTGCGGGCCGAAAGCGCGGGCCACACGCGCCTGTTCATCCAGATCATCGACTTCCTGGCCATCCGGCGTCGGCCCGATCCGGTCAAATTCTTCGAGCACTTCCTTGCAATCACCGACCGGCATCGCGCGGCTTTTCCCGGGCAATCCGACCCGGCTGTCCGCCAGGCGTTGCGCGGCCTGAGCGCCGACGCGCTCACCCGGGTGCTGGCGCCGGCCGAACTGGAGGCGCTGCAATTCGGCTATCGCGAGCGCGTCACCGACCTGCATCTTCCGCATATCCGCGAATTGCCGGCGGTACTGCCCGACCTGTTCGCCGCCGCGGCACGGCGCGCCCACGCGGCCGGATTCGATGGCGCCGAATTGCATTATGCCCATGCCTACACGATGGCGTCGTTTCTCTCGCGCACCAATACCCGGACCGACGGCTATGGCGGCGCGCGCGCGAGCCGTGTGCGGCTGCCGCTCGAGGTGTTCCGCGCGGTGCGCGCGGGCGTGCCGAGTTCGTTTGCGGTCGGCTGCCGCTATCTCGCCGGCGAATGCATCGCCGGCGGCAGCGAGGCCGACGACGCGGCCTATTTCGGCACGCAATTTGCGCAAGCCGGGATGGATTTCATCTCGACGTCGCGCGGCGGCAAGTTCGACGATGCGAGGCAGCCTGCGATCGGCGCGGCCGCCTATCCCTATACCGGGCCGAGCGGCTACGAATGCATGCCGCAATATATTTCGGACGCGCGCGGCCCCTTCGGCCGCAATGCGGCGCCGACCGCGGCGATCCGTGCCGCGATCCGCAATGCGGGACACGAGACGCCGGTCGTCTGCACCGGCGGCATCCATAATTTCGAAATGGCGGAAAAGCTGCTGCAGGACGGCGTCTGCGACATTATCGGCGCCGCGCGCCAGTCGCTCGCCGATCCGGACTGGTTCCGCAAAATCCTGCTCGGTCGCGGCGCCGAGGTACGTACCTGCGAGTACACCAATTACTGCGAAGGTCTCGACCAGAAGCACAAGCCGGTCACCTGCCAGCTCTGGGACAAGGACGGCCTCGCCCGGCCCGGCGTCACCCGCACCGCCGACGGCAAGCGCCGCCTGACCGCGCCCGAATGGTCGGCACCGGCTGACTAGCAGTTTGCTGAAAAAGGTTTTTGAAGAGTCCCTCGGCGCAACATTGATTCAAGACCGGTATGCCCGGCGCACGAACGATTCGTCGGAACCAGATTTTGGATTCGAATGCTGCGCATCGCTGCTCCGAATTCGAGTATTTCAGCAAACTGCTAGAGCATAATCCGTTCGGATTAAATCGGACCGCGCACGCTATTTATTGTTTTTCGCGCGATCTTGCGCCGAACCGAACCCACTTCGGCGGATCACGCTCTGGCGCATGGTCCCGCAAAGTGTGCAGCGGTTTTCGGAAACGATCATGCTCAAACAAAGAGCCCGAGCCGGATGACGGTTCAAAGAAAACTCACCCGGCTCTAGCGCCCCGCGCACCGCCCGGTATCTTGCGCGCCGCGGTGGCGATTTCCGTCAGCCCACGGCAACGCCGGCGGCGGCGCCCGCTGTCGCCAGAAAGGCCTTGGGATCGAATGCCGGATCGGCAACCTGGTCCGCGGTGACCGTGGCGCCGGACGCGAGCAGGCGACGGCCGAACATGTGGTCGGCCGGGCGGTTGACCGACTCGATACCGGCGAGTGCGCCGCGCTTGAAACAGTAGACCGAGAAGCGCTGCGTGGCCGGATCGCCGCGCAGGACAATACGGTCACTGCCCGCCGTCATCCCGACCATCTGCAGCTTGAGATCGCGCTGGTCGCTCCAGAACCACGGCACACTCGCATAATCGGCCGCTTTGCCTATAAGCCGCGCGGCCAGGCAACGGGCCTGATCGACTGCGTTCTGCACCGATTCGAGGCGCACCAGCGCACCGGCGAAACGGCTCGGAAACGAAGCGCAGTCGCCGATCGCAGAAATCGCCGGATCGGCGGTGAGCAGGCGCTGATCAACGACAATGCCGTCATCGACGGAAAGGCCGGCTTCCGCCGCAAGCTCGACATTCGGCACGATGCCGATGCCGACCAGCACGAGATCGGCTGCAATGACACGACCATCGGCGATGCGCAGGTGCGTCACACGTCCGCCGGCGCTTTCAACCCCGGCAACGCCACTGTTGAGCAAAAGCTCGATGCCCCACGCCCGGTGCGCGGCAGCGAAAAACTCCGACGTCGTCGGCGACACCGAGCGGCTCATGACGCGCGGCATCTGATCGATCACGCGCACGGATTTTCCGAGCTTGCTGGCAACCGCGGCGAGTTCGAGTCCGATGAAGCCAGCGCCGACGACAGCAATATCGTGAGCAGTCGCGAGGCGTTCGCGAATGACGTCGGATTCGGCGAGCGTGCGCAAATAGAGGACGTTGGCCGCATCGGCCGGCACGCCCGGCAGGAGCCGGTTGCGCGCACCGGTGGCCAGGACGAGATGTTCATAGGCGAGCGCGGCGCCCGACGCCAGCACGACGCGCCGCGCCGCGCGCTCGATGCGGACAACGCGCTCGCGCGTGACGAGGCGGATGGCATGTTGCTCGTAGAATGCGGGCGGCCGCAGCAGCAGACGTTCGCGATCCATCTCGCCCAGAAGATAGGCCTTGGACAAGGGCGGGCGCTGATAGGGGGCGACGGACTCCTCGCCGACGATCGTGACCGGCGCGGCATAGCCGAGCTCGCGCAAGGAGGTCGCGAGCTGGAAGCC
>WBUW01000493.1 GCA_008933495.1 Pseudorhodoplanes sp. | reverse complement strand
ATCTCAAGCAGCGGGAAGAATCGTTCCGGCTTTTGTTCGACAACAATCCGGTACCCATGTGGGTATGCGACCGGGACGGCCTGCGGGTTGTCGCGATAAACGACGCCGCCGTTACCCATTACGGCTACAGTCGCGAACGTTTCCTCTCGATGACCGTTCTCGATCTCCATCCCGATGAAGACCGCGCGGCGTTCCTCGAATTCATCCGATCAGGGCAGCCCGGCACCGGCGACGTGCACTGGCGCCATCTCAGGGCGGACGCAAGCGTCATCCAGGTCGTCGCTTATTCGCGTAATCTGCAATACCAGGGCAATGCGGCCAGCCTGGTCGCCGTGATCGACGTAACCGACCGCAAGATCGCCGAGGACAAGCTGCGCAGCACCCGGGAATTCCTGAATACGATCGTCGAGAACGTTCCCTCGACGATTGTCGTGAAGGATGTAAGGGATTTCCGCTATCTTCTGATTAACCGCGCCGGAGAAGAATATTACGGAATCCCGCGCAGCCAGATGATCGGCAAGACGGCGCATGATGTTCTGCCCAGGGCAAGCGCCGAAATCGTTACGGCTCTCGACCGCCAATTGCTGCAAAACCGCGAGAAAGTGGATAACGAGCACGCCCTGGATACGCCCGGTCACGGCACGCGCATCGCATCCTCGACGCGCATGCCGATTCTCAACTCCAAGGGTGAGCCGCAATACCTTCTTGCGGTGATCGACGACATCACCGAGAAAAAAGAGGCGCAGGCGCGCATTGCTTATCTCGCCCATCACGATCCGCTGACAGACCTGCCGAACCGCACCGCTTTCAACGAGCGGCTCGCCCAGGTCTTCGAGAATGCCAATCGCCAGCGCAGCATGTTTGCGGTGATGTGCATGGACCTCGACCGGTTCAAGGAAGTTAACGACATTTTCGGTCATGGGAGCGGCGACGAATTGCTGCGAGAGGTTGCAAATCGCCTGAAATCGGCGAGCGGCGACACGTTTCTGGCACGCCTTGGCGGCGATGAATTCACCATGATTCTCGAGGAACCCTGCGAGCCGGATGAAATTGCAGCCCTTACCGAAAGGATGCGGGCCAGCATCGAAGGCGACATAAACGTCAACGGCACGCCGGTCCGCATCGGGCTGAGCGGCGGGGTTGCCATATATCCGGTCGACGCCCTTGATTCCACAACGCTGGTTGCCAATGCCGACGCCGCGCTCTACCGCGCCAAGGCTGACGGCCGCGGCTCAATCCGCTTTTTCGCCGCGGATATCGACAAGCAACTGCGCGAGCGCCGCGCGCTGCAGCGCGATCTGCGCGCGGCAATCGTCCGCCGCGAGTTCACATTGGCTTACCAGCCGCAGGCGCGCGTGGATGGCCGGATCACCGGGTTCGAGGCGCTCCTGCGCTGGCATCATCCGGTGCGGGGAAACGTGCCGCCGGCCGAATTCATCCCCGTCGCCGAGGATAGCGGCCTGATCATCACTATCGGCGAATGGGTCCTGCGCGAGGCATGCCGCGAAGCGGCGTCTTGGCCACGCCCGCTGCATATCGCGGTCAATCTGTCGCCAGCCCAGTTCAAGCACGGCGACCTGCCGAAACTGGTGCATGAGATTCTGCTCGATACCGGCCTTCCTCCACATCGGCTGGAGCTTGAAATCACGGAAAGCGTACTGATCGGAGATTTTTCGCGCGCCCTGCTGATCTTGCGCCAGCTTAAAGCGATGGGATTGCGTATTGCCATGGACGACTTCGGCACCGGCTATTCGTCGCTGTCCTATCTGCAGGCCTTTCCTTTCGACAAGATCAAGATCGATCGGAGCTTTGTGGCGAATCTCGACGACAATGCCCAATCGGCGCCCATCGTCCGCGCCGTCATCGGACTTGGCCGCGGCTTGTCGGTGCCGGTCGCGGCCGAAGGTGTGGAGACGACCGACCAGCTCAGTTTCCTGTCGCGCGAGGCTTGCGACGAAATCCAAGGCTACCTTATCGGGCGTCCCCGGCCGATCGCAGACTATGCCGAACTCGTCGGCCGGGCACCGATCGTGCAGGCTTCGCAATTGATTTGCGCCCAATAGCCGCGATTTGACATTGCCGCGAAAATGACTATATTCCTATTGGTGAAGCGCCGGGAGGCGCCGGGCCCTTGCGCCAAAGGGCTCGCGCGCCTCCGGGAAATTCTCGCGGAACGCGTCGCGAGGGTTTCTCCGAGGCGCGCGGCGGGGCCGATCGCAAGGCTTCGCCAAAGGGGTCTCGCCAACCCCTGGCGCCTCCCGGCGCTTCATCCTTGCTAAGGATGAGAACGGGACCGCAAGACGCGCCCGCGTCTTTAAACGACAGGGCCGGCGACGCTTGCGCCAAATCACGATCCAGGAGAATCGAATCCGCAAGGCGCAAGGTGTGCCGGCTTGCGCAATCACCCGGCGCGCTGCGACCGCGTCGATCGGCCCGCCGGTCAGCATCATGCACGGGCGCGCGTTTGCGGCCGCGCGCGGCAACCGCGTCAATTGCCGGCATTTGCCGCGTCGGCAAACGATCCGTCGCCGTTCGGATCACGTCCAACCGGCGACTTCACCTG
>WBUW01000492.1 GCA_008933495.1 Pseudorhodoplanes sp. | reverse complement strand
CGAGGCCGCCGACGTGGTTCTGCTGGTCGATCAGGTCGACCGGATCGCGCCCGCCATCTCGATCGCGCGCCGGTCGCGCCGGATCGCCCTTGAGAGCGTGGTGGCCGGGATCGGACTGTCGGTCGGGGGCATGGCGGCAGCCGCGTTTGGCTATCTGACGCCGGTCGAAGGCGCCCTGTTGCAGGAGGTCATCGATGTGGCCGTCATCCTCAATGCCTTGCGGGCGCTGCGCGGCCGCACATTCGTCCATGCCGGAACAGCCCGGAATAGAGGGCCTGCGGAAAGCGGGCTTGTCCGCG
This sequence comes from Pseudorhodoplanes sp., assembly GCA_008933495.1. Lineage (GTDB taxonomy): Bacteria > Pseudomonadota > Alphaproteobacteria > Rhizobiales > Xanthobacteraceae > Pseudorhodoplanes. The sequence goes on along the minus strand of WBUW01000492.1, from coordinate 2,284 downwards.
ACGCCCAACAATCCTAGAAGCAGCGCCGGACCCGTTCCGGCCCATCCATCAGCAAACGGGCGATCCGCCCATCGGGGGTAACGTACCATGCGTGTTTACTATGACCGCGACGCCGACCTGAACCTGATCAAGGGAAAGAAGGTGGCCGTCATCGGCTATGGCAGCCAAGGCCATGCCCATGCGCTCAACCTGCGCGATTCCGGCGTCAAGGAGATCGCCGTTGCCCTGCGCAGGACCTCCGCGGGCGTGAAAAAGGCCGAGGGCGAGAAACTCAAGGTCATGGAAGTGACGGAAGCCGCCAAATGGGCAGACGTGATGATGATGCTCACGCCCGACGAGCTTCAGGCCGACATCTATCGCGACCACCTTCAAGCCAACATGAAGAACGGCAGCGCGCTCCTGTTCGCGCACGGCCTGAACGTGCACTTCAACCTGATCGAGCCGCGCGCCGATATCGACGTGCTGATGGTCGCGCCGAAGGGTCCCGGCCACACCGTGCGTTCCGAATATCTGCGCGGCGGCGGCGTGCCCTGCCTGCTCGCCATCCACAAAGACGCCTCCGGCAATGCGCACGATCTCGGCTTGTCCTATGCCTCGGCGATCGGCGGTGGCCGCGCCGGCATCATCGAGACCACGTTCCGCGAGGAATGCGAGACCGACCTGTTCGGCGAGCAGGTCGTGCTCTGCGGCGGTCTCGTCGAACTGATCAAGGGTGGCTACGAGACGCTGGTCGAGGCCGGCTACGCGCCGGAAATGGCCTATTTCGAGTGCCTGCACGAGGTGAAGCTGATCGTCGACCTCATCTACGAGGGCGGCATCGCCAACATGAACTACTCGATCTCCAACACCGCCGAATACGGCGAGTATGTCACCGGCCCGCGCATCATCACGGACGAGACCAAGAAGGAGATGCGCAGGGTGCTTGCCGACATCCAGAGCGGACGTTTCACGCGCGACTGGATGCTGGAGAACAAGGTCAACCAGACCTCGTTCAAGGCGACCCGCGCGAAGCTGGCGCAGCACCCGATCGAGCAGATCGGCGAGAAGCTGCGCGCCATGATGCCCTGGATCAAGAAGGGCGCGCTGGTCGACAAGAGCCGGAACTGAGTATCAGGCGTCGTTTCCGGCGACGCAATGTCGAGGACACACGGGAGCGGCGCGCTTCGGCGCGCCGCATGGTATTTGTCCGCCGCGGCCGGCGCCATTGGCCCGGCAACCGGCGCCGATTGGCCTGGCAATTTGCCGCGGGCGGCCGGCCGGCGCTTGCCATGACAGTATTATTACAGTTTGATGACATAGCCCGCTGTCCACAACACGATCGAACAAGCCGGACGCGGGCCCGCGCCGGCCATGTCGATTTCCAGCGTCCCCCCGTCCGCAACCCGCACCGGTGCGCTGCCCACCCGTTTTCATTCGCCGTGGGTTCAGTGGCCGCTGGTGGCCGCGCTGCACCTGGCCGGTCTGGGCAGCCTCGTCCTGACCGAAGTCGGCCTGTTCCATGTCGTGCTCGGGGTATCGGCCTGGATTCTCCTGAATTTGTTCTGGCTCTTGCTCCTGCGCCGGCCGGTCATCTCGGCGCTGCTGTCCCTGATGGCGATTGCGGGCGTCATTCTCGCTTCCCAATTCAAGTTTGCGGTCACCTGGATGACCGCGAGCTTCCTCGACGTCCTGATCATCGACTGGGATACGGTCGGATTCCTCCTCAAGACTTTCCCGGGCCTGCGCATGACGGCGGTGATCGCCCTCGTCCTGGCGCTGCCGGTTCTGATCGCGCTGTGGCGCCTCGATCCCTTCCGCGTCCGGCGCCGCGTGGCTTCGACCGGGGCGGCCGGATGTTTTGCACTGCTCGGCGCCTTGTCGCTGTCGGTACCGGAACAGCCCTGGGAGCCGTTCCAGGGTATCAATCACGTTTCGGGATTCGTGCGTTCGGGCGTCCTGTCCGCCTCGCAGCTTGCCACATTCGGCTGGATCGAAGCCGATGCGGGCGCCGACGGGAGCCTGCGCGCGAACGCCGGCGCGGCCTGTCGGTCGGTCGCACGGCGTCCCAACATCATTTTCGTCCTCGATGAGTCGAGTTTCGACGTCAGTCGCATTCCCGACATGAAGGTTCCGGTCGGCTATGACCGTCATTTCCAGTCCGTGGACGGCAAGCTCCGCTTGCTTGTGGTGGAAGGCACCGGCGGGCCGACCTGGTACACCGAATATAACGTGCTGACCGGATTGTCGGCGCGCTCATTCGGCAGGCTGAGCTTTTATGTGACGCGCATCGCCGCCGGCCGGGTGG
>WBUW01000021.1 GCA_008933495.1 Pseudorhodoplanes sp. | reverse complement strand
TTGGTCGTCAATGAGGGCCATTTCTTTGACCAATGGGGCCGCCGCATGATTATCGAGGAGGTGCAGCCGCAATGACATCGGTGCTGCGCATGATCGACACCGGGCTGCGGCCGTCGCGCTGGAACGTTGCAATGACCGCCGCTTTGGCCGAGTTGCACGGAGCCGGCCGGATTCCGAATACGCTGCGCTTCCACCGGTATCCCGAATCCGTGCTTATTGGCCGCCATCAGTTTCTTGCCGACGCCGTCGATCCGGAAAATTGCCTGGCTTCAGGTATCGAGATCGCGCGCCGCATGTCGGGCGGCGGCGCGGTCTATATGGCGCCGGGCGCGCTCGCTTGGGACATTGCTTTTTCCCGAAGGGATATCCATGCGCGCCGCGACGCCGCAAATGCGGCAATTTGCGAGGCGATTGCCGCCGGGCTGGCACGGCTTGGTCTGCGCGCACGCTATCGCCCGCAGAACGAGATTGAGGTCGCGGGACGCAAGATTTGCGGTTTGAGCGGCTATTTCGAAGGCGGCACGATGCTCCATCAGGGGACCATTCTGCTCGACGCCGGCGCAGGCCGCATGGCGGATGTCCTGCGGCTGCCATCGGATGAGTCAAGGCATAGGCAACGCCATCTGGCGCAACGGCTGACGAGCGTTGCAGAACTGCTCGGCCGTACGCCCGACCCGGACGAGATCAAGTACGCCATTTCGGCCGCGCTCGCCGATGCTTTTGGCTTCGCCCTGCGACCCGACACACCGCAGGAGCAGGAAACATTCCTTGCCGGCGAGCTCTTTAGTCGGGAATTTGCCCTGGATTCGTTCGTCTTCGATTCCGTCGCGCCAGGCGGAATACAAACGCTCGTCGGCCGCGACGGTACCGTGAATGCCTATATCCGCCTGTATGCGGGAGACGAGCGTTTGATCGAGCAGATCTGGCTGACCGGGAATTTCGACGTTTCTCCGGCACGCGTCATTACCGACCTGGAGGCGGCGTTGCGCGGCCTGCCGGTTCGCGATGCGGCGGCGCGGGCGCTTGCCGCGCTGTCGCCGGGCAGCGTCGAGATGCGCGGGGCCACCCGCGACAGCGTGGCGGCGGCAATCGCGGATGCCGTCGAGAAGACCGGTTTGCAGCAGAGAGCAAGGTTATCGTGACGCGCCGTCTGCTGATCGTTCTCGTCAATTCCGATCCGCGCAATCCGGAAGAGCTCGGTGCTCCTTTCTATCACGCGGCGGTGGCCGCGGCGATGGACTATCACGTCGACGTGGTTTGTGCTGCGACCTCCGGCAGGCTGATGATCAAGGGCGTTGCCGAAACCATTCACGTCAAGGCCGGGCATCCGATGACCGTCTATGACTGGATCAAGGAAGCGCACGGCCATGGCGCGAAATTCTGGGCCTGCCCGGCTAATCTCGACTTGTTCGATGTCACGGAAGCGGACCTGATCCCGGAATGCCAAGGCATGATGGGCGCGGCGACAATGATCAGCGATATCATGGACGGTGCGTGCCGGGTGCTGACCTATTAGGGGTGGAGACGTGCCATTAATCCGCGGCTGCAATTTCCCCGATGATCTCTTCTACGATGTTGCGCATCATGCTTGGTATCATGCGCTGGGCGACGGCACGTTGCGCGCGGGCGTGACGCCGGTCGCGATCGCACTTGCGCGCGAAGTGCTGGTCTTCACGCCCAGGCGCGTCGGAAAGGATTTTGAAAAAGGCCGCTCGTTTGCGACGGTCGAAAGTGCCAAATGGGTTGGCGCGGTGCGCGCGGCGTTTGACGGCATCGTGGTTGCGGTCAATGAGCGGCTGATCGAGCGCCCGACGGTTGTCAACCGCGACTGTTACGGCGAAGGCTGGATGGTGGTGGTGCGTCCGGCCACGGATGGCTGGCAAAGCGATCTTGTCACGGGTTCTGCGGTCGGGCCCGCTTACGAAGCGTGGATGGACAGCGAAGGGTTTTCCGGCTGCGCCGCATGAAAAGCACCGGACCGGTTGATACCGACATCGTTCTCATCGGCGGCGGACATGCCCATGTGCATGTGCTTGCCGCGTTTGCAATGCGGCCGCAACCCGGCGTCCGGGTCACGCTCGTCGCGCGCGATCTTGAGACGCCCTATTCGGGCATGCTGCCGGGGCTGATCGCCGGCCTCTACGCCCATGAGCGGGCGCATATCGATCTCGTAAAACTCGCCGCCGCCACCGGCACGCGGCTCATCCATGCCGAAGCGGTCGGGCTCGATCGCGTCTCCAGGCGGGTCCTTCTGAACGATCGTGCGCCGATCGGCTACGATCTCGTGTCGGTCGATGTCGGTATTACACCTGAGCTCGGCGCCATTGCCGGGGCGGTCCAGCACGCGATCGCAGTCAAGCCCATCGGTTCTTTCATTAGTAAATTCAATAAGTTGCGTGAGCTCTCCGGAAAGGCTTGCGGTCCCCGGCGGATCGTCGTGATCGGCGGCGGGGCGGGCGGCGTTGAGCTTCTGCTTTCGCTTCGGACCCGGCTTCTGGCGGACGCGCAAGCGGCCGGGCATGGTATTTCGGATTTTCGTTTCGCACTCGTCACCGAGGGCAAAATTCTTCGCTCGCACAATACCCGGGTGCGAATGGCCTTCCGCCGTATCCTGGGTGAGCGCGCGGTCGTCCTGCACGAAAATTCGCGCGCTGTCCGCATCGATGAAAAGTCGGTTGAACTTGCCGACGGCAGAAAGATCACTGCCGATTGCGCTCTGGTTACCACGCAGGCGGCGGCACCGGGCTGGTTTGCCGGAACCGGACTGGCGCTGGACGAAAACGGCTTCATCGCGGTTGGCGCGACACTTCAGTCGCCGACCGATCCCGCCGTATTTGCGGCCGGCGACTGTGCGGCGCTGGTCGCGAGTGCGCGCGAGAAGGCGGGCGTTTATGCGGTGCGGGCAGGTCCGCCACTGGCGGAGAACCTGCGGCGGTACGCGCGCGGCGCATCACTGAAGGCATGGCGCCCGCAAAGCCGGCATCTCGCTTTGATCTCGACCGGCGAACGCTATGCGGTCGCCTCGCGCGGCATCCTGAAAGCCGAGGGTGCCTGGCTGTGGACGCTGAAGGACTGGATCGACCGGCGCTGGATGCGGAAATATCAGGACGTTGAGCGGCTGCTTGCGCGAATGGCGGAGCGGACGGCAGCGCCGCCGACAGTCAAGGAAGAAGGCGTCGACATCCGGTGCGGCGGCTGCGCGGCCAAGGTTGGTCCCGCGCCGCTGTCGCGGGCGCTCGCTCGTTTCGAACCGTCCGCGCCAGGCGACATCGTCGTCGGGCTCGATGCGCCGGACGACGCCGCCATCCTCGTTGCGCCGAAAGCCCGGCATCTGGTGCAGACCGTCGATTTCTTTCGCGCGTTTATCGACGACGCATTTGTATTCGGGGAAGTCGCCGCCAGTCACGCGCTCAATGATATCTTCGCTATGGGCGGCAGGCCACGCTGGGCGCTCGCCACCGTCGTCATTCCGCATGGGCCGTCCGCCAAGGTCGAGGAAGAACTATTTCAGGTCCTTGCCGGTTTGCGGTTCTGCCTGGACAGGGAGCAGGTCGCTCTCGCCGGCGGTCATTCGGGCGAGGGCGCGGAGCTCGCGGTCGGCCTTGCCGTGACCGGCGACGTCGCGCCCGATAAAGTTCTTCGCAAGGGCGGGCTGCGGCAGGGCAATGTTCTGATTCTCACCCGGCCGCTCGGAACCGGGATCCTGTTCGCGGCCGCGATGCGCGCGAAAGCCTCCGCGCCGGATATCGCGCAGGCGCTCGCGCTGATGCGCCAGTCCAATCGCGCGGCCGCCGCGATACTGATCGAGCACGGCGCCACCGCGATGACCGACGTGACCGGCTTCGGCCTGATCGGCCATCTCGGGGAAATGATGGCGGCGAGCGGCGCGCAGGCAACGCTCGATCTTGCGGCGGTCCCTGTTTACGGAGGCGTAGTGCCGCTCGTGCGAGCCGGGATCAGCTCGACCTTGCTGCCGGAAAATCTGGCGCTTGCCGGCTTGCTGGATGGCGACGTTGACCAGAACGCGCGCGCTGTGCTGTTCGATCCGCAGACCGCCGGTGGCTTGCTCGCCGGAATTCCGGCCGCGCGTGCCCGGTCTTGCCTGACCCGGCTGCGAGCCGCCGGCTATGGCTTTGCGGCGGCGATCGGGACGGTTTCAGCGACAAAGCGCGCGCCAAGGGATGTCCGGATTCGCGTCGAAGGACGATTGCCGGATTTAAGCGTGATCCCGAAAAGCGTGAAACGTTTTTCGGACAAGATCATGCTCAAACGAGCCGGAGCATGATCCCGAAAAGTGTGAAGCGGTTTTCGGACAAGATCATGCTCAAACAAGGAACTGAAGCGCGATGACGATTCGAAGAAAAGTCATCCCGCCTTAGCAGGCTGCTGAAAGAGTGAACAAGGTTCGCCTTTCGATTCCGGTCTGTTCACGGCGGGATTCTATTATGTTCACGGCAAAAAAGACTTTTTCAGCAGCCTGTTAGGTTGCGCATGGCACGTCTCAACGTGCGCCCGCAAGGGCCTGGGCCAGCGCCTGGCGCAGGAAATATTCGGCCGGGTCGCTCACGCGCGCCAACTGGCCGATCAGCGTCAGCCAGTCCTCGTCGCTCGCCTGATCGATATAGCGGCGTGTCGCGCGGGCGGCGTATTCGCCAAGCGGCATTTCGCTCGCCTGCGCGGCGGCCTCCACGCGCGCGACGAGCGCAAGGTCGTTGAGGCTCAACAGCGCTTCCAGCGCCGCCTCCCCGTCGTCGAATTTCCGGATCAGATCGCCGAGCAGCATCGCCGGCTCTTCAATTGACCCGGTGGCGCTCGGCATCCATGGCGATACCGCTGATGTCGGCGACGGCGAGCAGACGCGCGACATATTGGGCGAGGGCCGTGCGCGACGCGCGCGTGTGCAGGTAGTGTGCGATATGCGCCGAGACCAGCTCGAACGCCTGAACGGTTCCGTCGCTGGCGCGGAAGCGGGCGCGGTTATTGTCGTAATAGCGCCGGCAGGACTCGATGTCGGCGACCGGCACCTTCACCTCGCGCTCGACGAGCGCGCGCATCATGGCTTCGTCGTCGGTTTCGCGCCGCCCTTGTGCGTCGGCTGCTGGTTCGGGCGCGATGCCGAGGCGACCGGCCTCCTGCAGCAGCAATTCACGGATCACGAGCGCGCGGGCCGCCGCCTGCCAGGCGGCAATCGGTTTGGGCGCCGGATGATGCTGCGCCTCGCGCGCGATGGCGTCGCGCGGGATGGCGACGCCGTTCACGCTGACCGGTGCCGGACGTTCGCCGATCGCCTGCTGAAGCGATGAACAGGCCATGGCGCTTCACCGGGCCGGATAGCGCGGCGCGCCGGCGGGCAATCTACCCGCCGGTCGGCCGCTGCGCACGATCTGGTAGCCGCGGCGGCCGAGATACCAGATCGGCGCGCTCCAGATGTGCACGAGACGCGTGAACGGGAATACAAGGAAAATCGTCATGCCGAGGAACAGGTGGGCCCGGAAGATCGGATGCGCATCCGCGATCAGCGCCGACACGCCGGGCTGCAGCGTCAGCACGCCCTGCGCCCAGGTCATGAACCGCACCATTTCGTTGCCGTCGAGGTGACTGAGCGAGACCGGAATCGTCACGAGCCCGAGGATGAGCTGCGCATAGAGCAGCAGCAGGATCGCGATGTCGCCGAAGCTCGACGTGGAACGGATGCGCGCATCGAACAGCCGGCGGTGGATCAGGAGCGTCATGCCGACGAAGCAGAAAATGCCGGCGCCGCCGCCGATGACAATCGCCATCCATTGCTTGAAGGTATGGGATATGCCCACGGCATCGAAAATCTGGATCGGCGTCAGCAGTCCGGCAAAGTGGCCGACGAAGATGACCAGAATGCCGACATGGAACAGGTTCGAGCCCCACATGAGCTGGCGCCGCCGCAGCAACTGGCTCGATCCCGTCTTCCAGGTGTATTGCTCGCGATCGAAGCGGACCCAGCTTCCGATCAGGAAGACGGTCAGGCAGAGATACGGGTACCAGCCGAAGACGATGTGATTGATTGCATCGCGCATCTTGTTCTCCTCAATCGCGGGGCGCGCCGGCCGGCCGTCGGGCGGCGCGCAGGCGCGCGACGAGGCCGTCTTTGCAATTGTCGGCGCCGGGGCCGAACCTGACTTCCTCGTCCAGCCAGGCGGCGTCGAGGGCCTCCAGGTTGTCCGGGTCGGGATCATCCTCCTGCAACAGGTTGGCGACGTCTTCCGGCCGTGCCTTGACGGCGGCAAGCGCGGTCAGGGCGCGGAAGGCCGCTTCATAGGGCGACTGGCGCTTGCGCAGCCGCTCGGCGAGCGCGGAGAGGATGTGCACCGTCTGCGCGAGATGCTCCTGCGCCTCCCGGAACGGCAGCGTCGAGAGGAATTCCAGGAACAGCGGCACGAAATCCGGCAGTTCCGAAGTGCCGATCGCAAGGCCGTGCTGCTCGTACAGCGCCTTGAGATCGATCATCGCCTGGCCGCGGTCGCGGCTTTCGCCGTGCACGTGCTCGAACAGGTGCAGGGAGAGCGAGCGGGTGCGGTCGAACAGCAGGATATAGCGTTCCTGCAGATCGTAGATGTCGCCGGTCGCGATTTCCAGCAGCAGGGCCTGGAGCTGGTCGCGCACGCGCGGCGGAAGCAGCGCTTCGCGCTCTATGACCTCGCTGGTCTCCCCGGTCGCGCGCTGGAATTCGGGCGTCGGATAGCTCAGCAAGGCGGAGAGCGCCTTGAAGGTTTTCGCCATCAGGCCATCTCCATCGGATTCCTGGCGCGCCTGGGCGTGCCGAACAGGTTGACCTCGGTCGTGCCGCCGGAGCAGCCGTTGCCGAACGAGAAGCCGCAGGAGCCGCGCAGGTCGTAGGCGTCTTCACCCAGTTCGCGGTGCGCGGTCGGGATCACGAAGCGATCCTCGTAATTGGCGATCGCCATGATGTGGTACATTTCTTCGATCGCAAGGCCGCTGAGGCCGACGCGCCTGGCGATCGCCTCGTCGATCACGCCGTCCACGGTCTTGGCCCGCATATAGGCGCGCATGGCGAGCATGCGTTCGAGGCCTTTCGCTACCGGCTCCTCCTTGCCGGCGGTGAGCAGGTTGGCGAGATACTTGAGCGGGATGCGCAGCGAGCGCACGTCCGGCATTTCGCCGTCGATGCCGATCTTGCCGGCCTCCGCCGCCGACTGGATCGGCGAGAGCGGCGGCACGTACCAGACCATCGGCAGCGTCCGGTATTCCGGATGCAGCGGGAAGGCGACCTTCCATTCCATCGCCATCTTCCAGATCGGCGAGCGCCTGGCGGCCTCCAGCCAATTGTCCGGCACGCCGTCGGCGCGCGCCTGCGCGATCACCTTGGGGTCGTTCGGATCGAGGAAGATCGACAATTGCGCCTCGTAGAGGTCCTCTTCCTTCGCGGCGCTGGCGGCTTCCTCGATGCGGTCGGCGTCATAAAGCACGACGCCGAGATAGCGGATGCGTCCGACGCAGGTTTCCGAGCATACGGTCGGCTGGCCGGCCTCGATGCGCGGGAAGCAGAAGATGCACTTTTCCGACTTGCCGCTCTGCCAGTTGTAATAGATTTTCTTGTACGGGCAGCCGGACACGCACATGCGCCAGCCGCGGCACTTGTCCTGGTCGATCAGGACGATGCCGTCTTCCTCGCGCTTGTAGATTGCGCCCGACGGACAGGCCGCCACGCACGCCGGATTGAGGCAGTGCTCGCACAGGCGCGGCAGGTACATCATGAAGGTGTTTTCGAACTCGCCGTAGATTTCCTTCTGCACGCCGTCGAAATTGTAGTCTTGCGAGCGTTTCTCGAACTCGCCGCCGAGAATCTCTTCCCAGTTCGGGCCCCATTCGATCTTTTCCATGCGCTCGCCGGTCACCAGCGAGCGCGGCCGCGCCGTCGGGAAGGCCGACAACTCGGGCGCATTCTGCAGGTGCTCGTAATCGAAGGTGAATGGTTCGTAGTAATCGTCGATTTCCGGCAGGTCGGGATTGGCAAAAATGTTGGCCAGTACCCGCCACTTCGAGCCGATGCGCGGCTCGATCGTGCCGTTCTTCTTGCGCCGCCAGCCGCCCTTCCAGCGGTCCTGGTTTTCCCAGTCCTTCGGATAGCCGATGCCGGGCTTGGTCTCGACATTGTTGAACCAGGCATATTCCATGCCTTCGCGATTGGTCCACACGTTCTTGCAGGTGACCGAACAGGTATGGCACCCGATGCACTTGTCGAGATTGAGCACCATCGCGATTTGTGCGCGGATTTTCATTCTGCGGGCTCCATGTTCGGGGTGACGGCGAGCGGCTCGGGCTGATCGGCGGTCGGGCGATCAAGCCAGTCGACGTTGGCCATCTTGCGCACGATCACGAACTCGTCGCGGTTGGTTCCGATCGTGCCGTAATAGTTGAAACCGTAGGATTGCTGGGCGTAACCGCCGATCATGTGGGTCGGCTTGATCACGGTCCGCGTCACCGAGTTGTGAATGCCCCCGCGCTGGCCGGTAATTTCGGAGCCGGGAACGTTTATGATCTTCTCCTGCGCGTGGTACATCAGGCACATGCCTTCCTTCACGCGCTGGGAGACGACGGCGCGCGCGGCCAGCGCGCCGTTGGTGTTATAGGCCTCGATCCAGTCGTTATCGACAATGCCGGCCTTCCTGGCATCGGCTTCGCTGATCCACACGATCGGACCGCCGCGCGACAGGGTCAGCATCAGCAGGTTGTCGGTGTAGGTGGAGTGAATGCCCCACTTCTGGTGCGGGGTGATGAAGTTGAGCACCACCTGCCTGTTGCCGTTTGGCTTGGCGTCGATGATCGGCTTGACGGTCTTGAGATCGACCGGCGGCCGGTACACGCAGAGCGCTTCGCCGAAGGCGCGCATCCACAGATGATCCTGGTAGAGCTGCTGACGGCCGGTCAGCGTGCGCCACGGGATCAGCTCGTGCACGTTGGTATAGCTCGCATTGTAGCAGACCTTCTCCGATTCAAGGCCGGACCAGATCGGCGAGGAGATGATCTTGCGCGGCTGGGCCACCACGTCGCGGAAGCGGATTTTCTCGTCTTCCTTGGGAAGCGCGAGATGCCGGTGGTCGAGGCCGGTGGTCTGGCCGAGCGCGTCCCAGGCCTTGACGGCCACTTCGCCGTTGGTCTCCGGCGCGAGCGTCAGCACGACCTCGGTCGCATCGATATCGCTCTCGATGCGGGCGAGGCCCTTGGTCGGGCCCTCTTCGGTGACGACGCCGTTGAGTTTTTTAAGGAAATCCACCTCGTGGGCGGTATTCCAGCTCATGCCCTTGCCGCCGTTGCCGAGCTTTTCCATGAGCGGGCCGAGCGAGGTAAAGCGCTTGTAGAGATTGGGGTAATCGCGCTCGACGACGGTCACCGCCGGCATGGTCTTGCCCGGGATCGCCTCGATCTCGCCGCGCTTCCAGTCCTTCACGTCGACCGCCTGCGCGATTTCGGCCGGCGTGTCGTGCATGATCGGGGTGAGGACGACGTCCTTTTCGACGCCAAGCACTTCCGGGGCCACGCGCGAGAAGGCCTTGGCGATCGCCTTGTAGATTTCCCAATCGCTCTTGCATTCCCACACCGGATCGACGGCCGCGGTCAGCGGGTGGATGAAGGGATGCATGTCCGAGGTATTGAGATCGTTCTTCTCGTACCAGGTCGCCGTCGGCAGCACGATGTCGGAGTAGACGCAGGTGGTCGACATGCGGAAGTCGAGCGTCACGAGCAGGTCGAGTTTTCCCTCCGGAGCCTCGTCGTGCCAGACGACTTCTTTCGGCTTCTTCCTGCCGGTCTGGCCGAGGTCCTTGCCCTGCAAGCCGTGGGTCGCGCCCAGCAGGTATTTGAGGAAATATTCGTGGCCCTTGCCGGACGAACCGAGCAGATTGGATCGCCAGACGAACAGGTTGCGCGGCCAGTTCGCCGGATTATCCGGGTCATGGCACGACAGTTTCAGTTCGCCGCTCTTGAGCGCGGCCGCGACATAATCCTTCGGCTCCATCTTTTTGGCCGCGGCGCGGGCCGCAATCGCAAGCGGATTGGTTTCGAGCTGCGGCGCGGACGGCAGCCAGCCCATGCGCTCGGCGCGCACGTTGTAATCGATCATCGCGCCGTCCCACGGTCCGGCAGGCGCGGTCGGCGACAGGATATCCTCCACGCCCACCGTCTCGTAACGCCACTGGTCGGTGTGGGCGTACCAGAATGAGGTCGCGTTCTGCTGGCGGGGCGGGCGGCCCCAGTCGAGCGCGAAGGCGAGCGGCAGCCATCCCGATTGCGGGCGCAGCTTTTCCTGGCCGACATAATGCGACCAGCCGCCGCCCGACTGCCCGATGCAGCCGCACATCACCAGCATGTTGATGACGCCGCGGTAGTTCATGTCGCAGTGATACCAGTGGTTCATCGCCGCCCCGATAATCACCATCGAGCGGCCATGGGTCTTTTCGGCATTGCGGGCGAATTCGCGGGCGACGGTGACGATCTGGTTGCGCGGCACGCCGGTGATCTTCTCCGCCCAGGCCGGCGTATAGGGCACGTTTTCGTCGTAGGACTTGGCGACATTGCCGCCGCCGAACCCGCGGTCGACGCCGTAATTGGCGACGAACAGGTCGAACACGGTCGCAACCATCGCTTCGCCGTCGGCCAGCTTGAGTTTCTTGACCGGCACCTTGCGCGCCAGCACGTTGCCGTGGTCGGAATGCGCGAAGTGCTCGTGCGCGATATTGCCGAAATAGGGGAAGGCGACCTCCGCGAATCCGTCATTGGCATCGGCCAGCGTCAGGCGCAGGTTGGTATGGTCGCCCTGCGAATCCTTCTGCTCGAGATTCCACTTGCCCTTCTCGCCCCAGCGGAAGCCGACCGAGCCGCGCGGCGCCACCACTTTTTCCGGGCTGCCGTCAAAGGCGACCGTCTTCCATTCCGGGTTATTGCTTTCGCCAAGATTGCCGGCGAAGTCGGAGGCGCGCACGAAGCGGTCCGGCACCAGCTTTCCGTCCTGCTTCACGAGCCGCACCAGCATCGGCATGTCGGTGTATTGGCGGATATAATTTTCGAAATAATCAGCCTTTCGGTCGATATGGAATTCGCGCAGGATGACGTGACCCATGGCCATGGCGAGCGCGGCATCGGTGCCCTGCTTCACCGAAATCCAGAGATCGGCGAATTTCGAGGCTTCGGAATAATCAGGACAGATGACGACGCTCTTGGCCCCGCGATAGCGGGCCTCGGTGTAGAAATGGGCGTCGGGCGTGCGCGTCTGCGGCACGTTCGAGCCCCACAGGATCAGGAAGCCGGAATTGTACCAGTCGGCGCTTTCCGGCACGTCGGTCTGCTCGCCCCAGGTCTGCGGCGAGGACGGCGGCAGGTCGCAATACCAGTCGTAGAACGACAAGCATACGCCGCCGAGCAGCGACAGGTAGCGCGCGCCCGCCGCGTACGACACCATCGACATGGCCGGGATCGGCGAGAAGCCGGCGACGCGGTCAGGACCGTAGCGCTTGGCGGTATAGGCATTGGCGGCGCCGATGATTTCGGTCACCTCGTCCCAGGTGGCGCGCACGAAGCCGCCCAATCCGCGCTTTCTGGTATAGGCGTCGCGCTTTTTCCGGTCTTCGACGATCGAGGTCCAGGCCGCGATCGGGGTACGCAAGGTGCGCGCTTCCCGCCACAGCTTGAGCAGGCGCGCGCGCACCAGCGGGTATTTCACCCGGTTGCCCGAATAAAGGTACCAGGAATAGCTTGCCCCGCGCGAACATCCGCGCGGTTCGTGGTTGGGCAGATCGGGCCGCGTGCGCGGGTAGTCGGTCTGCTGCGTCTCCCAGGTGACGATGCCGCCCTTGACGTAGATTTTCCACGAGCAGGAGCCGGTGCAATTGGCGCCGTGCGTGGAGCGGACGATCTTGTCGTGCTGCCAGCGCTTGCGATAGCCGTCTTCCCAGCGCCGGTCTTCGCGGGTGACCACGCCGTGGCCGCCCGAAAAATCGTCGACAACGCGGTTGAAGAATGTCAGGCGATCGAGGAAGTGACTCATATCAGTCGTCCTTTCATTCCGCCGGTTGGGCGGTGGCGCGGATCTTTCCGCTGCGCTCGATGTCATGGAGCAACCCGCCGCGCCGCGTGTAATAGAACCAGGTAGTCGCGACGCAGGTTACGTAGAAGAGGAGGAAGCTCCAGAGCGCGGCTTCCGGCGAGCCGGTCAGGGCGATCGAGGTGCCATAGCTCTTCGGGATGAAGAACGCACCATAGGCCGCGACCGCCGAGGTGAAGCCGATGATCGCCGCCGATTCCATTTCCGCCTGCTTGACACGGGCTGCCGGCGATAGACCGGGTTCCAGCCGCGGCATTTCGGCGCGGCTGATGGCCGGGATCATCTGGAAGGTCGAGGCATTGCCGACGCCGGCCGCGAAGAACAGGATCATGAACATCGCGAAGAAGCCGGCGAATGCATACGGCTGATCCTTGATGCCGAGGAAATAGAGCACGCCCCCGACCGCCGCGATCATCAGGATGAACACCCAGAAAGTGACACGGCCGCCGCCATAGCGGTCCGACAGCCAGCCGGTCGCCGAACGCGAGAGCGCACCGATGAGCGGGCCAAGGAACACGAGCTTGAGCGAGTCGACCTGCGGGAACTGGGTCTTGGCCAGCAACGGGAAGCCCGCCGAATAACCGATGAACGAGCCGAAGGTTCCCGTATAGAGCCAGCACATGATCCAGTTATGCTTGCGCTGGAAAATCACCGCCTGGTCGGCGAACGACGCCTTCATGGCGGCAATGTCGTTCATGCCGAACCACGCCAGCGTCGCCGAGATCGCGATAAAGGGCACCCAGACGAAGCCGGCATTCTGCAGCCAGAGCCTGGTCGTGCCGGAGGCGTCCGCCGCAGTCTGCGGATCGCCGCCGAGCCAGCCGAACACCCCGGCGGTAATGACGAGCGGGATGACGAACTGCGCCACGCTGACGCCGAGATTGCCGAGGCCGGCATTGAGCGCGAGCGCATTGCCCTTCTCCGCTTTCGGGAAGAAGAAGCTGATATTGGCCATGGAGGAGGCGAAGTTGCCGCCGCCGAAGCCGCACAGAGCCGCGAGCACCAGGAAGATGATGTAGGGCGTATCGGAATTTTGCACCGCAAGCCCGATACCGACCGCCGGGATCATCAGCGACCAGGTGGACACCGCCGTCCATAGCCGGCCGCCGAAAATCGGCGGCATGAAGGAATAGAAGATGCGCAGCGTCGCACCCGACAAACCGGGCATGGCCGCAAGCCAGAACAACTGGTCGGTCGTGAACTTGAAACCGACGGCGGGCAGCTTGGCCACGACCACCGACCACACCATCCACACTGCAAAGGCGAGCAGCAGCGCCGGGATCGAGAGCCAGAGATTGCGCCGCGCCACCGCGCGCCCGCTCTCGTTCCAGAACGCCTTGTCCTCCGTTCGCCAGTCCGCAAGGGTTGCCGGCCCAAGCGCGCCGACATGTTTCTCCTCGTGGATTTCCGCCATTTCCGGCAGTTCGGGCAGCCTGCGCAGCTTGGCCGCAGGCACCCCGCTTTCCATGCGTTGGATGGCGAAATGCATCCACAGCAGGGCAACGGTGACAAACAGGAAGAGCAGCATGAAGCAGCTCGTCCAGATGCCGGTCAGGTCATTGAGCACGCCGAACGCGATCGGCAGAATAAAGCCGCCGAGGCCGCCGATCATGCCGACCAGGCCGCCGACCGAGCCGACATTTTTCGGATAATATACCGGAATGTGCTTGTAGACGGCCGCCTTGCCGAGGCTCATGAAGAAGCCGAGCACGAAGACCAGGACCGTGAAGGTCACGACGCTGGTCTCCATGTGGAAGCTGATCGGACCGGTGATGCCTTTGATCGTGTATTGGGTCGGCGGATAGGACAGGATGAAGGTCACCAGCACCGAGATGAAGAAGGTCCAGTACATGATGCGGCGGGCGCCGTATTTGTCGGAGAGATGTCCGCCATAGGCCCGGAAAATGCTGGCCGGAACCGAATACGCGGCGCCAATCATGCCGGCCGTCGTGATGTCGAGGCCGTAGACGCCGATCAGATAACGCGGCAGCCAGAGCGCCAGCGCCACGAATGCGCCGAATACGAAGAAATAGTAGAGTGAGAAGCGCCAGACCTGAACGTTCTTGAGCGGTTCAAGTTCGAGCCAAGCGCTCTTGGGCCGCTGGCGGCGCGCGCGCCGCTGCTGTTCGGCCGGATCTTCTTTCGTGGTGAAATAGAAGATGATGCCCATCAGCGCGATACCGACGGCCCAGACCTGGGCTACGACCTGCCAGCCGAAAGCGACCAGGACGAACGGCGCGAGGAATTTTGTTACCGCGGCGCCGACATTGCCGGCGCCGAAAATGCCGAGCGCCGTGCCCTGTTTTTCGGGCGGATACCAGCGCGAGACATAGGCAATGCCGATCGCAAACGAGCCGCCCGCAATGCCGACGCCAAGGGCGGCGATCAGCATTTCGATGTAGGTCGTCGCGTAGGAGAGAAGAAAGGTTGCAACCGCGGCGGCGAGCATCACGAGCGTATAGACCCGGCGGCCGCCATACTGGTCCGTCCAGATCCCAAGGAAGATGCGGACCAGCGAGCCAGTCAGGATCGGCGTACCGACAAGGAGCCCGAACTGGGTCTCGTTCAGTCCGAGATCCTGTTTGATGCGAACGCCGATGATGGAGAAGATCGTCCAGACGGCGAAGCAGACCGTGAACGCGATGGTGGACATCCACAGAGCGGCCGACTGGCCCTCTGGAGCGCTTCTCGATTTGATGGTCGTGGCCATGATAATCCCCGGAATTGGACGCGGCGGAAATCACCTCGGCAGGGTGACGGCCGCGTTGACCTGAATCAAGCCGAAGTCCGAATATGGAAGAACACGCAATAACTTACGAAGGTTGATCTTTCGATTGATCGACTTATTATTTCGAATTGACGATTATCAATGGCGATCGCGTGCGTCTGAGGCGGCGCAATAAAGGGAATATCAAATGATGCGTGACTCGGACCGCACGGTCATCCGTGCGCTCGCGCTGTTCAGAGAGATCGCCGAAGCCGAGTTCGACCGCCTGATCGAGGGTGCGTTTCTTCAGCGTTTTCCGATGCATGTCGTGCTGATCAACGAAGGCGAGCATGCGGATTTTCTGCACATCATCGTCGAGGGCGTGGTCGAATTGTTCGCCCGTTACGAGGCGCGCGAAACCACGATCGAAATTCTGCAGCCCGTCACAACCTTCATTCCCGCGGCGGTCGTTCGCGACGATGTCTATCTCAAATCGGCACGGACGCTGGCCCCCAGCCGCATTCTCATGATCCCTGCGACAAATGTACGCGAAATGTTTGGTCGCGATCCGGTTTTCGCCCGTGCAGTGGTCGACGAAGTCGCGCTGCGGTACCGCCGGCTTGTACGCGCGCTCAAGGATCAGAAATTGCGTACCGGCGCCGAACGCCTGGCGAACTGGATTCTCGAAACCGATCGGCAGCAGGGAAGCCGGGGCCGCGTTTCCATGCCTTATGAAAAGCGTACGCTGTCGGCGCTGCTCGGCATGACGCCGGAAAATCTGTCCCGGACGCTGGCATCGTTGACGGCGCACGGGATTTCGGGCAATGGGCGGGAAATCCTGATTTCTGACCGCGATGCGCTCCTGCGCTGTGCCAGGCCAGATCCGCTGATCGACGGACCGGAATGAAACCGCGCGGCGGGAGATGGCGGTCGGGAGCCGCCGATGCCGCCGTCAATACCGGCACTGCCGCGATTTGATCGAAGTCAGAACGTCAGTGGCGAGATCGGACGATAAACGCCATCAAACAGCCGCCAGCGGCTCGGGTTCGAACAATGGACGAGGCCCTCATCAAGCGTTACGCGCTGCCGGTGCCGCGCTACACAAGTTATCCGACCGCCAACCATTTCTCGGGGCAGGTCGGGGTAGCGGAATACCGTCGCTGGCTTGGTACGCTTGCTCCGGCCGCAAAGCTCTCGCTTTACGTTCACATCCCGTTCTGTCGCGAGCTGTGCTGGTATTGCGGTTGCAGCACCAAGGCGACACGGCGCACCCGTCCGGTGACGGACTATCTGGATTCGCTGGCTGCGGAAATTACCGCGCTCGCGGCGGCGCTGCCGGGGCGGCCCAGCGTCAGCCACCTCCATTGGGGGGGCGGGTCGCCGAATATCCTGCAGGCGCCGGACATCGTCCGGCTGGGCACGGCGCTGCGGGCGCGTTTCGATATTGCGG